>NZ_JBHYKM010000007.1:108025-133728 GCF_042741435.1 Streptomyces sp. NPDC058955
ACGGGCGCCCGACCCCGCTCGGCGAGGGGGGGGGGGCGGCGCGCGCGGGCGGGGGGGGCCGCCCGCCCCCCGGCCGGGGGGGGGGGCGCCCCCGGCCGCCGGCGGCGCGGCGCCGGCCTCCGGCCGCTCCGGTTCCTCCGGATCGGCCAGGAAGTCCGTCACCGCCAGGGCGAAGAGCAGGGCCAGGGCCAGGCCGACGACGACCCAGCCGGTCGGGTGCGACCACAGGACGAAGGTGAGCACGGCGGCCGCGACCAGGATCCACACGATCCAGGTGTGGAAGCGGCGGACGAACGGGCCGACCGGGCCCAGCCGCATCCCCGCCCGGTCCGCCGTCGATCGGGTGGCGGCGATGCCCGAGTGCCACAGGCCGCGCACCAGGACGGCCGGGCGGCTCGGCCCGGACAGCCAGGCGACCAGGGCGACGAGGACGCCGACGACCGCGAAGACCCGGACCGAGGTGCGCAGGAAGCGGATCAGCGTGTCGTAGACCGAGCCGGCGGCCGCCGGGGAGACCGAGGAGGGCAGGGCGTTGAGGTAGACCGTACGGAAGACGGTCAGGGCGATCCCGAGGACGATCGCCGCCACCGCGAAGCCCAGGGCGCCGGCGACCAGCGCCCGGCGCCTGCGCACCGCCAGCAGCACCCCGCCGGCCACGCAGAGCACGGCGATCACCGGCAGCCACACGCCCAGCGTCTGGAGCAGCGCGAACCCGGTCTTCGCCTTCCCGATGTCGTCGGACCGCAGGACCGTGAAGTCGGTGTGCACCTCGGGGATGTTGGAGGCGACCGTGAGGCCCGAGTCGACGAGGCGTTCCTTCACCCGCTCGATGACCGGCGCCAGGTCGATCGTGACCGCGTCCGTCTCGATCTTCACGGCCCCGTCCTCGTCGCCGGTCAGGGCCCGGTCGAGGGAGGTGTGGATCGCCCGGTTGGCGTCGCTCCAGATGGTCTGGAAGGCCGGGGAGGCGACGACGTCCTGGGCACGGTCGTGGACGAAGCTGGAGAGCGCGCTCTCCAGCGAGCCGCCGAGCTTCCCGAGCGCCTTCTCCACCAGCGGCCGCTGGTCGGGGGCGACTCCTTCGAGGAGCGCGGGCAGGTCGATGTGCTCCATCACGGCGCCGGTCACCCGGTTCGCGACCGCCGCCTGCACGTCCGGGTCGGAGGCGAGCGGCTCCACCGTCTGCACATAGCGGTCGGTGTCGCCGAGCAGGTCCGAGGTCCAGGCCGCGACCAGGCCCAGCGGCACGAGGACGCAGCCGACGACGATCAGCAGCGCGGCGAAGAAGGACCGCAGCCGGTGGTGCTCCCGTTTCGGCGCGCCCTGCGCGGCCGTCGCCTCCAGCGCGGCCACGCGGGCCCGCAGCGTGGTGAGTTCGTCGTCGTTCCCGCCGGCTGGTGCTCCCATGCGGCCACTGTGCGGGCGGGGCGGGCGCCCGTCGCCCCGGGCGGACCGAACGGGTGACGCCGGAGCGGACCCGTGGGCGATCATGCCGGTATGACTTCGCTGCCGATCTGTGCCGTGCTCGACGACTACCAGGGCGCCGCCCTCGCCTCCGCCGACTGGAGCCCGCTCCACGGCCGGGTGGAGGTGCGGGTGCTGCGCGACCACCTGACGGACCGGGAGGCGCTGGCCGCCGCCGTCGGGGACTGCGAGATCCTGGTGGTGATGAGGGAGCGGACGCCGCTCGACGCCGCCCTGCTCGACCGGCTGCCCCGGCTGCGGCTGGTCGTCACCTCCGGGATGCGCAACGCCTCGATCGACCTGGCCGCCTGCCGGGAGCGCGGGATCACCGTCTGCGGCACGGCCAGCGGCTCCGAGCCGCCCGCCGAGCTGACCTGGGCGCTGATCCTGGGCCTGGTCCGGCACGTCACGACGGAGGCGCGGGCGCTGCGCGAGGGCGGGCCCTGGCAGTCGACCGTCGGCGGCGACCTGGCGGGCCGCACGCTGGGCCTGCTCGGCCTGGGGAAGATCGGCGGCCGGGTCGCCGCCGTCGGCCGCGCCTTCGGCATGGACGTCCTCGCGTGGAGCCCGAACCTGACGGAGGAGCGGGTCGCCGCGCACGGCGACGGCGTGCGGCTCGCGAAGGACAAGACGGAGCTGTTCGCGGCGAGCGACGTGGTCTCGCTGCACATGGTGCTCTCCGACCGCACCCGCGGCCTCGTCGGCGAGCCGGAGCTGCGGGCGATGCGGCCGGGGGCGTACCTGGTGAACACCTCGCGGGCGGGTCTGGTGGACGGCCCGGCGCTGCTGCGGGCGCTGCGCGAGCGGTGGTTCGCGGGGGCCGGGCTCGACGTGTACGAGACGGAGCCGCTGCCGGCCGACGACCCGCTGCGCACCCTCCCGAACGTGCTGGCCCTCCCCCACCTCGGCTATGTCTCCGAGGCGAACTACACCCGCTACTTCGGGCAGGCGGTGGAGGACGTGGAGGCGTACCTGGCGGGCGCGCCGGTCCGCGTCCTCTCCTGAGGCGGTCAGTCGAGCACGGTACGGGCCAGGGCGAGGAACTCCTCGTCCGTGAGGCCCTGTTCGCGGGCTTCGGCGGCGGCCTCGCGCAGCCGGGTGACGAGGCGGGCGCGGTCGGGGGCGGTGGCGCCGGGGACGACGATGGCGCCGCGGCCGCGGCGGAGTTCGATGAGGCCCTCCTCGCGGAGCCGCTGGTAGCCGCGGAGGACGGTGTGGACGTTGACGCCGAGGGAGTCGGCGAGTTCGCGGGCGGCCGGGAGCCGTTCGCCGGGCGCGGCGGTGCCGTCGGCGAGGGCGCCGCGGACGCAGGCGGCGATCTGGTCGCCGAGCGGGACGGCGGAGGCGGGGTCGACACGGAAGAGCACGGTCAGAGCCTTCCACGGCGTTCGACGAGGGTGTTGAGGAGGGCGGCGGCGGTACGGGCGTCGGGCACGGTGACGGCGAACTCGCGGCCGTCGCCGCGCCGGACGACCAGGGCCTCGCCGGAGCGGAGGATCACGCCGGTGCGGTGGGCGCGGACCCGGTAGCCCCAGCCGCCGAACTCGCCGAGGGCGGCGACCTCGCGCACGTCCGCGCCGGCGATGTCGGCGAGCGGCACGTGGACGCGGGGGCGGGGGACGAGCGTCGAGCGGACGGTGAGGCCGTGGCGGTCGACGTTGACGCGGACCCGGGCGAGCGCGAGGCCGGGGACGCCGATCAGGACGGCGAGCGGGAGCAGCGGCCAGGTTCCGAGGAGGGCGGCGACGGCGCCGGCGGCCGGCAGGAGCAGGCCGAGCGCGGTGAGCGGGGCGGAGGCGGTGGCGCGGGACCAGCCGGCGATCTCGCCGGCGCCGAGGTCGAGGCGGGGCGCGTCCGGGTCGACGCCGGGGCCGTCCGCGGCGGCGGTGGTGTCCTCGGGCGGGACCAGGCGGGAGAGGGCGTGCCCGGCGAGGGCGCAGACCGCGCCGACGGCGAGCGCGACGGCGAGGTTCGTGAGCGGGGAGCGGACCCCGGCGGCGTCGGCCGCGTCGAGGTTGTCCCGGACGACCAGGCAGAGCAGCGTGCCGAGGAGCCCCGCGGTCAGCCAGGCGCCCCACAGCGCGCCGCGCCGGACGAGGGCGGTCCAGCCGGCGCCGAGGGTGAGCAGCAGCGCGGCGCCGACGACGGCGAAGGCGGTCCGGCCGGTGAAGCCGTCGGCCTCGCCGCCGGTGGAGAAGTGGGTGGCGAGCGGGTCGGGCAGCCGGTCGGACCAGACGGCGAGGAGCAGCAGGTACGCGGCGGTGGCGAGCAGGAACGGGAGCGCGGCGAGGGCGCGGAGGCGGAGCGGGGCGCGGAGCGCGGCGGTGCGTGGGGCGGTGGACATGGAACCCTCCCGTGGTCTCTCGCTCTCGATCTGACTTGTTCGCACTCTACTAGAACAATGTGGTTTGGCGGCAGGCCCCTGCCCGTCTCCGTTCCGGATGCGGGCCCCCACGGCCGGTTGTTGAATAGGGCAGATCAGCGACATAAGCAGACCTTTGCCGCCGAATGGGGAGTCTTCATGCGCCGTCGGTCCGCCGCCGCCCTCACCGTCCTCGCCGCCCTGACCGCGGCCCTCGCCACCGGCTGCGGCAGCGACGACGAGCCCGACCCGCTGCGGAACCAGCAGTGGGCGCTGAACGCGCTGAAGCTCCCCGACGCCTGGTCGACCGCCGAGGGCGAGGACAC
Organism: Streptomyces sp. NPDC058955; assembly: GCF_042741435.1. NCBI lineage: Bacteria > Bacillati > Actinomycetota > Actinomycetes > Kitasatosporales > Streptomycetaceae > Streptomyces > Streptomyces sp. NPDC058955. The sequence goes on from NZ_JBHYKM010000007.1 coordinate 112,178, forward strand.
GGTGATCGCCGTCGTCGACACCGGCGTCGACCCCGACCACCCGGACCTGCGGGGACGGCTCGTGGACGGCTACGACTTCGTGGACGGCGACGACGAGCCGAAGGACCTCAACGGGCACGGCACCCATGTCGCCGGCATCGCCGCCGCCCACACCGACAACGGCGTCGGGATCGCGGGCGGCGCGCGCGGCGCGAAGATCATGCCGGTCCGGGTGCTGGGCGCCGACGGCAGCGGCAGCGACGCGAACATCACCAAGGGGATCGTCTGGGCCGCCCAGCACGGCGCCGACGTCATCAACCTCTCCCTCGGCGAGTCCGGCCTGATGGCCCGGCTGCTCAAGGGCGGCGTCCTCAACGACGCGATCTCGGTGGCCAACGGCAAGGGGGCGGTCGTGGTGGCCGCCGCCGGCAACGACGCGACCCTGCTCCAGCCGTACGAGCTGGAGACCCCGGTCCTCGTCGTCAACGCGGCCGACGCGAACGGTCAGCCGGCCTCCTTCACCAACTTCGGCGCGCAGGACGCGGTGGCGGCGCCCGGCGTCGACATCCTCTCCACGCTGCCGACCTACACGTCGAAGGAGACCCTGAGGAACACCACGGGGTACGGCAAGCTCTCCGGCACCTCGATGGCCTCGCCGTACGTCTCCGCCGTGGCCGCCCTCCTCCACCAGCAGGGCCTGTCCCCCACGGAGATCATGGCGGCGATCCGGGACACGGCGAAGAACCCGACGCAGAACCTCAAGCTGGGCCTCGGCAACGTGGACGCGGCCGCCGCGGTGAAGGCGGCGGCCGACGGACAGTGACGCGGAGGCTCGGCCCTTCCGGGGCTCAGCCCTCCAGGACCGCCCGCAGCGTCTTCGCGAACTCCTCCGGCGCGCCCTGCTGGCCGAACTCGCCGCCCAGGAAGCCCGCGTGGTGGCTGGGGAAGACGGCGAGCGGGGTGCCGAGGCGGTCGGCGAGCGCGGCGGCGGCCCGGGCCGCGAGCTGCCCCCGGGACTCCTCGCCCGCGGCGACGACGATCCGGGCGCCGGCCGCGCCGACCGCCTTCAGCGCCTCGGTGTCGGGGACGTACGAGGTGCAGAAGCGCAGGTTCCGGCCGAGCAGCGGGTCGTCGCGGCGCCCGTCGTCCCCGGCCGGCAGGCCGAAGGTCTCCGGCGGCGGCACCGGCAGCCCGGACCAGTCCGCCGGGAACGGCCCCTCGTGGCTGGTGAGGGCGATGAACTTCGCCATGCCGACGCCCCAGCCGTCCCGCAGGTAGGTCGCGTGGACGTCCGCGCAGGCGGCCAGGGCCTCGGCGCCGTCCGGGACGATCCCGGCGGCGGGCGGCTCGTGGGCGACGAGGGTGTGCACCAGCTCGGGACGGCGGGCGACCAGGGCGAGGGCGTTGACGGCTCCGCCGCTGCTGGCGAAGACGTCCACCGGACCGGCGGCCAGGTCGTCGATCAGCCGGGCCAGGTCGTCGGCGTGCTCCTCCGGCCGGATCTCCACCGGGCCGCCGTCGGCGGTCTCGCTGCGGCCGACGCCGCGGGGGTCGTACGTGACGACGGTCCGGTCCGTGAAGTGCGAGGCGAGCGTGGTGAATCCGGTCGCGTCCATGGGGGAGCCGATGAGCAGCAGAGGACGCGGGTCCGCACCGGTGCCGGGGCGGACGTCGTAGCGCAGGGTCGCGCCGGCGGTCTCCAGGATGCGGGTGGTGGGCTCGGCCATCGTTCTCTCCTCCGTGCGGTGCTCTCACGGGTGTAGACGACCGCCGGGCCGGAAACTCATCGCCCGGATCGGGCCGTCCTCTACTCGCCGCACTCGTGGGCGGACGGGTCGACCACCACGCGGTCCAGCAGGCCCCGCAGCAGGGTCCGTTCGGCCTCCGTGAGGTCGGCGAAGAGTTCGCGCTCGGCCTCGCTGACGGCGTGGTCGATGCGGTCGAGGACGGCCGCCCCGGCCGGGGTGATCTCGACGATGTGGCGGCGCCGGTCGGACGGGTCGCGGCGTCGCTCGGCCAGCCCCTCCGCCTCCAACTCGTTGAGGATCGCCACCAGTTGACTGGGGTCGATCTCCATCGCGGCGGCCAGGTCGCGCTGGCTCATGGGCGCGGGGGCGAGCTGCATCAGGGTCATCGCGTTGCGCGGATGCAGCCCCTCGGCGCCCAGGGCGGAGCGGATGCGCGCGCCGGTGAGCTCTCCGCGGAAGGAGAGGAGGAAACCGAGCCGGTCGGTCGGGAGGGCTGCCATGTCGTCCACCGTAACAACAAGTACATTGTGGAGCGAGAGAAATCGTTGTTACGCTTCAATGGTTTCCGTCCCCGGATCGTTGGAGCACCCCCATGTTCATCGCCTATGCCGTCGTCGCCGGCCTGCTCGCCCTCGCCATGACCGGCTCCGCCGTCATGACCTTCACCCGCAACCCGGCCGTGGCGGGGAACATGACGAAGCTGGGGGTGCCGGAGACCTGGCTGCCCTGGCTGGGCACGGCGAAGGTGGCGGGCGCGCTCGGCCTGCTCGCCGGCCTGGTGGTCCCGGCGCTCGGCGAGGCCGCCGCGATCGGCCTGGTCCTCTACTTCATCGGCGCCCTCATCACCCACGTGCGCGCGAAGGACTACACGCTGGCGCCGGTCGTCGTCCTGACCGTGCTCCCGGCGGTCGCCCTGGTGCTGCGCATAGCCAGCGCCTGATCCCCGCCCGACGGAACGGAAGGAAGCGAGACGAGACGAGACGAGACGAATCGTCTTGCCAAAGGGTCCCCCCACGCCGTACGGTCGACGAGTCGAGACGAACCGTCTCGTCACTCGTCCCGTGTCCCCGACGGCAGGAGACCGCCCTTGTTCCGTGCGTCACTCACCGAGGTCACCAAGCGCTACGACGACCGGTACGTCCACCACCGGACCGTCCTCGACCGGGCCTCCCTCACCGTCCGCCCCGGCGAACGCCTCGGCGTCGTCGGGGACAACGGCTCCGGGAAGTCCACCCTGCTCCGGCTCCTCACCGGCCTCGAAACCGCCGACAACGGCACCGTGGCCGTCGAGACCCCCGGCGGCCTCGGCCATCTCGCCCAGACCCCCGACCTCCCCGCGACCGCGACCGTCGGCGACGCCGTCGACCACGCGCTCGCGGAGATCAGGGAGCTGGAGCGGGAGATCCGGGCCGCGGAGGGCGCCCTCACCCCCGCCGGACTCGACCGGTACGCCGGACTGCTCGCCGCCTACGAAGCGCGCGGCGGGGCCGGGGCCGACCGGCGGGTGGCGACCGTGCTGCGCCGGCTCGGCGAGACCGCCCCGCCCGACCGGGACCGGCCGCTGGCCACGCTCTCCGGCGGGCAGCGGGCCCGGCTCGCCCTGGCCGGCGTCCTCGCCGCCGACCCCGAACTGCTGCTGCTCGACGAGCCGACCAACGACCTCGACGACGAGGCCGTGGCCTGGCTGGAGGAACGGCTCCGCGCCCACCGGGGCACGGTCGTGGCCGTCTCCCACGACCGTGCCTTCCTCGACCGGGTCGCCACCGCGATCGTGGAGGTCGACGAGGACCGGCACACCCTGCGCCGCTACGGCGACGGCTACGCCGGCTACCTCGCCGGACGCGCCGCCGAACGGGCCCGCAGGGCACGCGAGCACGAGGAGTGGAAGGCCGAGCTGGCCCGCCACCGCGCCCTCGCGGACAGCGCCATCGACCGCTTCACCGCCATCCCGCGCAAGGCCCCCGCCGCCTTCAGCGGCGCCGGCGCCTTCCGGGCCCGGTCGCGGGCGCACGGCGCGATGAGCAGGATCCGCGCCGCCCGCGAGCGGCTGGCCCGGCTCACCGACCACCCGGTCCCGCCGCCGCCCGAACCGCTGCGCTTCCGGGCGGCGCTCGACGGTGACGGAGCCGCCGTCGAGCTGACCGGCGTCCGCGTCGACGGCCGCCTCCGGCTCGACGCCCTGCGCCTCGAACCGGGCGAGCGGCTGCTCGTCACCGGCCCGAACGGCGCGGGCAAGACCACCCTCCTCCAGGTCCTGGCGGGCGAGGTCGCCCCGGACGCGGGGGCGGGGGCCCGGGCCCCCCCCGGGGGGCTTCGACCCCCGCGCAAAGCCACCCCCCACCCCCCCCCGACCGGGGGGGGGGGGGGGGGGGCCCCCGGGCGGGGGGCCGGTCCCCGGGCCCCGCCCGGGTCGGACTGCTCCGCCAGGACACTGCCTCACCCCACGACCCCCGTACGGTGGGCGAGGCATTCGGAGAGGGCCGCGAGGACGAACTGCTCGCCCTCGGGCTCTTCACGGCCCGGGATCTGACGACCCCGGTCCGACTGCTGTCGACGGGCCAGCGCCGCAAGCTGGAACTGGCCCGGCTGGTGACCGCCCCGGCCGACCTGCTCCTCCTGGACGAGCCGACCAACCACCTGGCCCCCGCCCTCGTGGAGGAGATCGAGGCCGCGCTCGCCACCTACCGGGGCACGCTGGTGATCGTCAGCCACGACCGGCGGCTGCGCTCCGGCTTCCGGGGCCGGCGCCTCGTCCTGGAGCCGGCGGCCCTGACGACGGCCCGCTAGTCGTCCTCGGATCCCTCCAGGTCGCCCTCCGTCTCCAGGAACACCTGGCGCAGCGCGGCCAGGGTCTCCGGGTCCGGCTTCTCCCACATGCCGCGCGACTCGGCCTCCAGGAGGCGCTCCGCGATGCCGTGCAGGGCCCAGGGGTTGGCCTCCTTGAGGAAGGCCTGGTTCGTCTCGTCGAGGACGTACTCCTGGGTGAGCTTGTCGTACATCCAGTCGGCGACGACCCCGGTGGTGGCGTCGTAGCCGAAGAGGTAGTCGACGGTCGCGGCCAGCTCGAAGGCGCCCTTGTAGCCGTGGCGGCGCATCGCCTCGATCCAGCGCGGGTTGACCACCCGGGCCCGGAAGACCCGGGAGGTCTCCTCCACCAGGGTCCGGGTGCGGACGGTCTCCGGGCGGGTCGAGTCGCCGATGTACGCCTCGGGGGCGGTGCCCCGCAGCGCGCGGACGGTCGCCACCATGCCGCCGTGGTACTGGAAGTAGTCGTCCGAGTCGGCGATGTCGTGCTCGCGGGTGTCGGTGTTCTTCGCCGCCACCGCGATCCGCTTGTACGCGGTCTCCATCTCGGCGCGCGCCGGGCGGCCTTCGAGCCCGCGCCCGTACGCGTACCCGCCCCACACCGTGTACACCTCGGCCAGGTCGGCGTCGGTGCGCCAGTCCCGCGAGTCGATCAGCTGGAGGATGCCGGCGCCGTAGGTGCCGGGCCGGGAGCCGAAGATGCGGGTGGTGGCGCGGCGCTCGTCGCCGTGCTCGGCGAGGTCGGCCTGGGTGTGGGCCCGGACGTAGTTCTCCGACGCGGGCTCGTCGAGCCCGGCGACCAGCCGGACGGCGTCGTCGAGGAGGCCGATGACGTGCGGGAACGCGTCCCGGAAGAAGCCCGAGATGCGCAGCGTGACGTCGACGCGCGGGCGGCCGAGCTCGGCGAGCGGGATCGGCTCCAGGCCGTTGACGCGGCGGGACGCCTCGTCCCACAGCGGCCGGACGCCGAGCAGCGCCAGCGCCTCGGCGACGTCGTCGCCGGCGGTGCGCATCGCGCTGGTGCCCCACAGGGAGAGACCGACGGAGGTGGGCCACTCGCCGTTGTCCTCGCGGTAGCGGGTCAGCAGCGAGTCGGCGAGCGCCTGGCCGGTCTCCCAGGCGAGCCGGGACGGCACGGCCTTCGGGTCGACGGAGTAGAAGTTCCGGCCGGTCGGCAGCACGTTGACCAGGCCGCGCAGCGGCGAGCCGGACGGGCCGGCCGGCACGAAGCCGCCGTTCAGCGCGTGCACGGCGTGGCCGAGTTCGTCGGTGGTGGCGGCGAGGCGCGGCACGACCTGCTCGCAGGCGAAGCGCAGGACGTCCCGGACCTCCCGGCCGTACGCGGCGGCGACCTCGGCGACCGCGTCCACCGACCAGCCGGCCGCCTCCATCGCCTCGACCAGCTCGCGGGCCTTCGCCTCCGCCTCGTCGGCGGTGGTGCGGGTCGCGGCGGACTCGTCCAGGCCGAGCGCCTCGCGCAGCCCGGGCAGCGCCTGTGTGCCGCCCCAGATCTGGCGGGCGCGGAGGATGGAGAGGACCAGGTTGACCCGGGCCTCGCCCTCCGGCGCGCCGCCCAGGACGTGCAGGCCGTCGCGGATCTGGGCGTCCTTGACCTCGCACAGCCAGCCGTCGACGTGCAGCAGGAAGTCGTCGAAGCCGTCGTCGTCGGGCCGCTCCGCCATGCCGAGGTCGTGGTCGAGCTTGGCGGCCTGGATCAGGGTCCAGATCTGGGCGCGGATCGCGGGCAGCTTCGCCGGGTCCATGGAGGAGATCTGCGCGTACTCGTCGAGCAGCTGCTCCAGGCGCGCGATGTCGCCGTACGAGTCGGCGCGGGCCATCGGCGGCACCAGGTGGTCGACGAGCGTGGCGTGGACGCGGCGCTTGGCCTGGGTGCCCTCGCCGGGGTCGTTGACGAGGAACGGGTAGACGAGCGGCAGGTCGCCGAGGGCCGCGTCGGGGCCGCAGGCGGCGGACAGGCCGGCGTTCTTGCCGGGCAGCCACTCCAGGTTGCCGTGCTTGCCCAGGTGGACCATGGCGTCGGCGCCGAAGCCGCCGTCCTCCGCGCGCGCCGCGATCCAGCGGTAGGCGGCCAGGTAGTGGTGCGACGGCGGCAGGTCGGGGTCGTGGTAGATCGCGATCGGGTTCTCGCCGAAGCCGCGCGGCGGCTGGATGAGGACGAGCAGGTTCCCGCGCCGGAGCGCCGCGAGGACGATGTCGCCCTCCGGGTTCCGGGACCGGTCGAGGAACATCTCGCCGGGCGCCGGGCCCCAGTGCTCCTCGACCCGCTCGCGCAGCTCGGCCGGCAGCTCGGCGTACCAGCGCTTGTAGTCGGCGGCCGGGATGCGGACCGGGTTCTTCGCCAGCTGCTCCTCGGTGAGCCAGTCCTGGTCGTGGCCGCCGGCCTCGATCAGGGCGTAGATCAGCTCGTCGCCGTCGCCGGAGACCAGGCCGGGCAGCTCCTCGGCCGGGCCGAAGTCGTAGCCCTCGGCGATCAGCCGGCGCAGCAGGGCGACGGCGGAGGCGGGGGTGTCGAGGCCGACGGCGTTGCCGATCCGGGAGTGCTTGGTCGGGTACGCGGAGAGGACCAGCGCCAGCTTCTTCTCGGCGTTCGGGATGTGCCGGAGGCGGGCGTGCCGGACGGCGATGCCGGCCACCCGGGCGGCGCGCTCGGCGTCGGCGACGTAGGCGGGCAGGCCGTCCTCGTCGATCTCCTTGAAGGAGAACGGGACGGTGATGAGCCGGCCGTCGAACTCCGGGACGGCGACCTGGCTGGCCGCGTCCAGCGGCGACAGGCCCTCGTCGTTCTCGTCCCAGGCGGAGCGCGAGCTCGTCAGGCACAGGGCCTGGAGCACCGGCACGTCGAGCGCGGCGAGCGCGCCCGCGTCCCACGCCTCCTCGTCCCCGCCGGCCTGCGCGGCGGCCGGCTTGGTGCCGCCCGCGGCGAGGACGGTGGTGACGATGGCGTCGGCGCCGCGCAGCACGGCGAGGAGTTCCTCCTCGGGGGCCCGCAGGGAGGCCACGTACAGCGGCAGCGCGCGGGCCCCGGCGTCCTCGATGGCGTCGCAGAGGGCGCCGACGAAGGCGGTGTTGCCGCTCATGTGGTGGGCGCGGTAGTAGAGCACGGCGACCGTCGGGCCCTCGGTGACGCGGGCCGTGCGCTCCAGCGGGCCCCAGGTGGGGGCGGGCGCCGGGGCCTCGAAGCCGTGGCCGGTGAGGAGGACGGTGTCGGCGAGGAAGCGGGCCAGCTGCTCCAGGTTGGCGGGGCCGCCGTGGGCGAGGTAGGCGTGCGCCTCGGTGGCGACGCCGACGGGCACGGTGGAGGCGGCCATCAGCTGGGCGTCGGGGGCCTGTTCGCCGCTGAGGACGACGACCGGCTTTCCGGCGGCGAGGACCGCGTCGAGGCCCTCCTGCCAGGAGCGGACGCCGCCGAGCAGGCGGACCACGACCAGCTCGACGCCGTCGAGCAGAGCGGGGAGGTCGGCCAGCGGGAGCCGGGAGGGGTTGGCGAAGCGGTACTCCACCGGCCCCCCGGCCGCGCGGGCGCTGAGCAGGTCGGTGTCGGAGTGCGACAGCAGCAGGAGCATGGCGAGGCTCAGGCCCTTCCTCGGGGTTTCCGCGCCCCGGGTGGTCGTGGTCGGCGGGGAGTTCCTGACTCACCCGTGCCGTCGCCGGCTCGGGCTCACAGTGGCGGGACCGCGCCGGATTCTCACCGGGCTTCCTCCCCGGGGTCCTGGGACCCCATGCCGATCTGCATAGTAGATCCTGGCGTCGGCGGGCCGGAGGGGGCCGGGGAGTCGGCCGGATCACACTCGGTGGCCGCCCGGTTCCCCGTGGGTATGCTCGCCGCCATGCCGCCGACCCCGCCCAGCCCGCCCGAACCGGGCGAACCTCGCATACGGGACCGTGGCGACGCGTGCCCGGGGGCGCTCCGGCTGCACGCCGCCGCCGACGGATTCCTCGCCCGACTCCGGCTCCCCGCCGGGAGACTGACGTGCCATCAGGCACTCGTCCTGGCCGACGCCGCCGAGACCCTGGGCGACGGCAGCCTCTCCGTCACCTCGCGCGGCAACGCCGAGCTGCGCGGGCTGCGCGACGGCTGCGGCGCCGCACTCGCCGCGCTCCTCGGCGACGCCGGCCTGCTGCCCTCCCCCACCCACGAACGGGTCCGGAACATCGTCGCCTCCCCCGCCGCGGGACTCGACGGACTCGGCCACGCCGACGTGCAGTTGTGGGCCCGCGCCCTGGACGCGGCGCTGTGCGCCGAACCCCGCGCGGCGGCCCTCTCCGGCCGTTTCCTCTTCGTCCTCGACGACGGCCGCGGCGACGTCGCCGGACTCGGCGGCGATGTGACCTTGATCGCAGCCCCGGACGGCGCCGCCCTCCTGGAGACCGGCTCCGGGACCTTCCGGCTGCCCGCCGCCGACGCCGTCCCCGCCGCCCTCGCCTGCGCCCTCGCCTTCCTCGACGCCGCCGCGGCCGCCGCCACCGGCGCCTGGCGCCCACGCGAACTCCCGCCCGGGCACCTCCCGGACTGGGCCGGCGCCCTCGCCCGGGCGGCGATCACCGCGGAGCCCGTACCCCCGTTCTCCTCCCCGGGGACGCCACCGCCCGCGCCCGGACCGCTCGGCGAGCACGCCCTGCACGTCCTCGCCCCGCTCGGCCGGCTCACCGCCGGCCGGCTGCGGGCGCTCGCCGACGGCGCCGCCGAGCTCCGGCTCACGCCGTGGCGCGGGGTGGTCGCCGTCGGCACCGACGGGACCCGGCTCCCCGCCCTGGAGACGGCCGGCCTGATCAGCGACCCGGCCGCCCCCGGCACCGGCGTCACCGCCTGCACCGGCCTGCCCGGCTGCGCCAAGTCCCTCGCCGACGTGCGGGCCGACGCGGCCCGCGCGCCCGGCGGCCCGCTGCCCGTGCACTACTCCGGCTGCGAGCGCCGCTGCGGCCATCCGCACGGCACCTGGATCGAGGTCACCGCCCGGGACTCCGGCACCTATCTGCTGGACGGCGCGCCCGTCCCCCGCACCGCCCTGGCCGAAGCCGTGGCGGCGGCCCGTACGAGAAAGAGCTGAGGATGTACGAGTACGAGAAAGACGGCGCCGAGATCTACCGCCGCTCCTTCGCCACGATCCGCGCCGAGGCCGACCTCGGCGCCCTGCCCGCCGACGTCGCCACCGTCGCCGTCCGCATGATCCACGCCTGCGGCATGACCGACCTCGTCCGGGACATCGCGTACTCCCCCGGCGTCGTCACCCGCGCCCGCGCCGCCCTCCAGGCCGGCGCCCCCATCCTCTGCGACGCGCAGATGGTCGCCTCCGGCGTCACCCGCAAGCGGCTGCCCGCCGACAACGACGTGCTGTGCGCGCTCTCCGACCCGGCCGTGCCCGCCCTCGCCGCCGAGCTGGGCACCACCCGCTCCGCCGCCGCCCTCGAACTGTGGCGCGACCGCCTCGAAGGCTCCGTCGTCGCCATCGGCAACGCCCCCACCGCGCTCTTCCACCTCCTGGAGATGATCGCCAAGGGCGCGCCGAAGCCCGCCGCCGTCCTCGGCATCCCCGTCGGCTTCATCGGCGCCGCCGAGTCCAAGGACGCCCTCGCCGCCAACGACCTCGGCCTCGACTACCTGGTGGTCCGCGGCCGGCGCGGCGGCAGCGCCATCACCGCCGCCGCCCTCAACGCCCTCGCGCACGAACCGGAGATCCAGCAGTGACCGTAGTGAAGGGCAAGCTGTACGGGGTCGGCCTCGGCCCCGGCGACCCGAACCTCCTCACCCTCGCCGCCGTGAAGGCCATCGCCGAGGCCGACGTCGTCGCCTACCACTCGGCCCGCCACGGCCGCTCGATAGCGCGCTCCATCGCCGCCCCCCACCTCCGCGAGGACCACGTCGAGGAGCGGCTGATGTACCCGCTCACCGTGGAGACCACCGACCACCCCGGCGGCTACCGGGGCGCCCTCGACGACTTCTACGAGGAGGCCGCGGCCCGGCTCGCCGCCCACCTCGACGCGGGCCGCACGGTCGCCGTCCTCGCCGAGGGCGACCCGCTGTTCTACGGCTCCTACCAGCACATGCACAAGCGGCTCGCGGACCGCTACGACACCACCGTCATCCCCGGCGTCACCTCCGTCAGCGCCGCCGCCGCCCGCCTCGGCGAGCCGCTGTGCGAGGCCGAGGAGGTCCTGACGATCATCCCCGGCACCCTGCCCGAGGACGAGCTGGCCGCCCGCCTCGCCGGCACCGACTCCGCCGTCGTCATGAAGCTCGGCCGCACCTTCCCCACCGTGCGGCGCGCCCTGGAGCGGGCCGGCCGGCTGGACGACGCCCGGTACGTGGAGCGCGCGTTCATGGCCGGCGAGCGCACCGACCGCCTCGCCGACGTGGACCCGTCGACGGTCCCGTACTTCTCGGTCGCCGTCCTCCCCTCCCGCATCGACCAGGCCAATCCGGTGCGCGAGCGCGGCGAGGTCACCGTCGTCGGCACCGGCCCCGCCGGCGCGCCCTGGCTCACCCCCGAGTCGCGCGGCGCGCTCGTCAACGCCGACGTCCTCGTCGGCTACACCACCTACCTCGACCGGGTGCCGGTCCTGCGCCCCGGCCAGATCCGGCACGGCTCCGACAACAAGGTGGAGTCCGAGCGGGCCGAGTTCGCCCTCGACCTGGCCCGGCGCGGGCACAAGGTCGCGGTCGTCTCCGGCGGCGACCCCGGCGTCTTCGCCATGGCCACCGCCGTCCTGGAGGTCGCCTGCGAACCGGCGTACGCGGACGTGCCCGTCCGGGTCCTCCCCGGCGTCACCGCCGCCAACGCCGCCGCCGCCGCGGCCGGCGCGCCCCTCGGCCACGACTACGCGACGATCTCGCTGTCCGACCGGCTCAAGCCCTGGGACGTCATCGCGGCCCGGCTCCGCGCCGCCGCCGAGGCCGACCTCGTCCTCGCCCTCTACAACCCCGGCTCGAAGTCCCGCACCCACCAGGTGGCGGCCGCCCGCGACCTCCTCCTGGAGGTCCGCTCGCCCGACACCCCCGTGGTCGTCGCCCGTGACGTCGGCGGCCCGGAGCAGTCGGTGCGGGTGGTGACGCTGAAGACCCTGGAGCCCTCCGAGGTCGACATGCGGACCCTGCTCCTCGTCGGCTCCTCGCAGACCCGGGCGGTCGACCGCGGCGACGGCCGCACCATCGCCTGGACCCCGCGGCGGTACGGCTGACGGCTCAGTCCCGGGTGAAGGTCCCGAGTCCTTCGCCGTCCAGGTACTCGACGGTGAAGGACTTCCCGTCCGCGGCGAAGGTGACGCCGGTGCGGCCGACGGCGTTCTCGCCGCGGGTCTCGAAGCTGAACACGTCGCCGTCGTAGTGGGCGAGGCGGTACGACTGGGGCTCCGGCCCCAGCCGGAGCGTCAGCGTCCCGTCGTCCCCGGCCACGACCTCCGCCCGGCCGTAGTAGGCGCTGCGGTACGTGCCGGTGTAGGCGTCGGCGTCCTTCGCGGGCACGGCGTCCGCGGGCGGGCGGGCGTAGTCGGTGTCCGACCGGCCCTCGTCCTCCTGCTGCTGGTAGACGGCGTCGACCAGCGGGATCCAGTCCCGGCTGACCTCACCGGTCTCCGCGATGTCGAAGAAGTCGAGGGCGACGGCGTCGGCGACGCCGACCGGCGAGGTGTTGGTGAGGACGACGATGCCGAGTTCTTCGCCGGGCAGCATCGTCACGTTGGTGTGCGCGCCCTCGGCGAACGCGCCCGTGTGGGACAGCCGGAGGCGTCCGGCGTCGTCGTAACTCACGTTCCAGCCGAGGCCGTAGAAGCCGGTGCGGGCGGCCGGGGCGCGCGGCGGACTCGCCACCGCCTCGGGCCAGTGGGTGCGCTCCAGGGCGTCTGCCGCGACGATCCGCTTCCCGTCCAGCTCGCCGTTCGCGAGCTGGAGCCGCAGCCAGACCGCCATGTCACGGGCGGTGGAGCTGACCCCGCCGGCGGGCGACTGCGCGTCCGGGTCGCGGACGAACTCCGGCTTCCACTCCCCGCCGGTCCTCACGTGCCCCCAGGCCCGGTCGGGAGCCTTCTCGAAGTCCTCGAAGCGGGAGCTGGTGTCGTCCATCCCGGCCGGCCCGTAGAGCACGTCCTCGGCCAGCTTCTCCCACGGCACGCCCTTCTCGTCGGCGACGGCCTGCGCGGCCGCCGTCAGGCCGAAGTTGGTGTAGGCGTAGCTCGCGCGGAACGGCGCCAGGGGCTCGTACCGCAGGTGGGACAGGATGTACTCCCGGTCGTAGCCGAGGTCTTCGAGCAGGTCGCCCGCGTGGTCGGGCAGCCCGCTGCGGTGCGAGAACAGGTCCGCGACCGTGACGTGCGAGGTCACCCACGGGTCCTTGAGCGCGAAGCGCGGCACGTGCGGCGCGACCGGCTGCGACCAGCCGTCGACGCCGACGGCGCCGGAGACGACCGTGGAGGCGATCGGCTTCGAGACGGAGGCCAGCTGGAAGACGGTGTCGGCGTCGACGGCGGCGCTCTCGCCCGCCTTCCGCACCCCGTACCCCTCCAGGTGCAGCACCTTCCCGTCGTGCACGACGGCGACGGCGACCCCCGGCACCCCGGTCCGCTTCATGGCCGCCTCGACCACCCCGTCCAACCGGTCGACGGCCCGCCGCACATCGGCGGCGTCGAGCTCGGGCGGGGGCTGGTTCGGCGGCGGCGTAGGAGCGGGGGTGGGGCCGGGGCTCGGCCCGAGCGCGGTGACGCCGAGCAGTGCCGCCAGCCCCGTCGCGACAAGCCAGCGAACGGTAGCCACGCCTCCCATTGAACGCCGGGCGGGGGTGTCTGTCGCGGCGAGGGGGTCAGAGCGCGGCGGCCCAGGCGGCGGCCTCCTCCGGTGTCGTCGCCGTCGGGACGCCCTCCGGGGCCGGGGGGCGGCGGACGACGACGACCGGGATGCGCGCCTCGCGGGCGGCGGTGAGCTTGGGGGCGGTGGCGGCGGCGCCGCTGTCCTTCGTCACCAGGACGTCGACGCGGTGACGGGCGATCAGCTCCCGCTCCCCGTCGAGGGTGAACGGCCCCCGGTCGAGCAGGACTTCGGTCCGGGCCGGCATCGGGGCGTCCGGCGGGTCGACCGACCGCACCAGGAACCACTCCGGGCGGTCGGCGAAGGCCGCGAGGCCCATCCGGCCGGTGGTCAGGAACACCCGGTCGCCGAGCCCGTCCAGCGCCTCCGCCGCCTCCGCCAGGGAGCCCGCGTCCCGCCAGTCGTCGCCCTCCCCCGGGACCCAGCCGGGGCGGCGCAGGGCCAGCAGGGGAACATGGGCGGTGGCGGCCGCCCGGGCCGCGTTGAAGCTGATCCGCTCGGCGAAGGGATGGGTGGCGTCGATGACCGCGTCCACGGCGTGCTGCCGCACCCACGCGGCGAGCCCGTCCGGCCCGCCGAACCCGCCGATCCGGACCTCCCCGGCCGGCAGCCGGGGCGCCGCGACCCGCCCCGCGAGGGAGCTCGTCACCCTCGTCCCGGGGTGCAGCAGCCCGGCCAGGGCGCGGGCCTCGGTCGTCCCTCCGAGAATGAGTACGTGCATAGGAGCCTCTTCGTGAGTACCGGCGGCGGGCGCGAGGCCCAACTCAAGCACACCGGTCTCCGGCCCGGCTGGACGACCGGGGCCTGCGCGACGGCCGCGACGACCGCCGCCTACACCGCGCTGCTCACCGGCGACTTCCCGGACCCGGTGACGATCACCCTGCCCAAGGGCCAGACGCCGTCCTTCGCGCTGACGGCGGAGTCCCTGACCGGCGGCGCGGCCATGGCGGCCGTGGTGAAGGACGCGGGCGACGACCCGGACGTCACCCACGGCGCGGTGATCCGCTCGACGGTACGGCTCCTCCCGGCGGGCTCCGGGGTGGTCTTCCGCGCGGGCGAGGGCGTCGGCACGGTCACCCTCCCCGGCCTCCCCCTGGAGGTCGGCGAGCCGGCGATCAACCCGGTGCCGCGCGAGCTGATGCGCGCCCACGTGGCGGAGGTGGCGGCGGCCCACGGGGCGCCCGGCGACGTCGAGATCACGGTCTCCGTGGACGGCGGCGCGGAGATCGCCCGCTCCACCTGGAACCCCCGCATCGGCATCCTCGGCGGCCTGTCGATCCTCGGCACGACCGGGATCGTCGTCCCGTACTCGTGCTCGGCCTGGATCGACTCGATCCGCCGGGGCGTGGACGTGGCCCGCGCCGGCGGTCTCACCCATGTCGCCGGCTGCACCGGCTCCACCTCCGAGCGCACGGTCACCCGGCTCTACGACCTGCCGGACATCGCCCTGCTCGACATGGGCGACTTCGCGGGCGCGGTCCTCAAGTACATCCGCCGCCACCCCGTCGACCGCCTGACGGTCTGCGGCGGCTTCGCGAAGCTCTCCAAGCTCGCCGCCGGCCATCTGGACCTGCACTCGGCCCGCTCCCAGGTCGACAAGGGCTTCCTCGCGGAGCTGGCCCGGGAGGGCGGCGCGCCGGACGCCCTGGCGGCGGAGGTCGCCGAGGCCAACACGGGCCTCGCCGCCCTCCGCCTGTGCGAGGCCGCCGGCGTCCCCCTGGGCGACCTGGTGGCCGCCCGCGCCCGCGACGAGGCCCTGGCGGTGCTGCGCGGCGCCCCG
The DNA here is from genome assembly GCF_042741435.1 of Streptomyces sp. NPDC058955. NCBI lineage: Bacteria > Bacillati > Actinomycetota > Actinomycetes > Kitasatosporales > Streptomycetaceae > Streptomyces > Streptomyces sp. NPDC058955. Next base: position 127,305 of record NZ_JBHYKM010000007.1, read on the forward strand.
GTCACCGTCGACGTGGTCTGCATCGACCGCGCGGGCACGGTGGTGGGCCGCTCGACCCCGGCCGGGCCGTAACCGGCGCGCCCGTAGAACGGTCGGCCCGTGACCGGCGCGCCCGTAGAACGGTCGGCCCGTGACCGGCGCTCCCGTAGAACGGCAGGCCCGTAAAACGGCAGGACACCGCCCCGGACCGGCGCCGAGAATCCCCGCATGGCCGACTTCTCGCACAAGCCCACCCTCACCGGTGACCTGGTGGTCCTCCGTCCCGTCACCGAGGCCGACGTGCCCGCGCTGCTCCCGATGTTCGAGGACGCCGAGGTGACCCGCCTGACCGGCAGCCACACCCGCTTCGACGAGCCCGCGCTGCGCCGCTGGTACGGCTCGCGGGCCGCGACCGACGACCGGCTCGACCTGGCGGTCGTGGAGCGGGCGACGGGCCGGGTGATCGGCGAGGCGGTCCTCAACGAGTGGGACCCCGGCAACGAGAGCTGCGCCTTCCGCATCTGCTTCGCCCCCGAGGGCATCGGCCGCGGCCTCGGCACCGAGGCGACCCGCCTCCTCGTCGGCCACGCCTTCGACGCCCTCGGCCTCCACCGCGTCTGGCTGGAGGTCTACGCCTTCAACCCGCGCGCCCGCCGCGCCTACGAGAAGGCCGGCTTCACGGCCGAGGGCGTCCTGCGCGGCGCCCTGCTGTGGGAGGGCGAGCGGGTCGACGCGACGGTGATGTCGGTCCTGGCGCCGGAGTGGGCGGCGGCCCGTCAGGCCGTCGGGTAGCCGATCTCCGCGATGTCCTCGGCGAGGTCCGCGGGCGTCGTCGCCGGGTTGAGGGCCGTCACGACCTCCGGGGTCAGCGGGCGCAGGGCCAGGACGTGGCGGACGGCGTCGACGGCGACCGGCGTCCCGTAGTAGTCCGAGGCCCACTCGGCGTACGCCTCCGCCGTCCGGTCCACGAGGAGGTGGAGGAGGCGGCCGGAGCCGTCCGGGTCCGGGTGGTCGTCCAGGTCGGGGAAGGCGACCGGGCCGGTGCGCCAGGCCGTGTCCGCGGTCTCGCGCCACAGGCAGGCGGTGGTCACGTGGACGTCGTCCTCGTCCAGGAAGGCGGGCTCCGTCAGGTACTCCCGGAAGGCGTCCGGGACGCCGTCGAGGACGCCGGGCCAGGTCTGCCCGTCCGCGAGGGGCCCGTACGGGCTCAGCGGCGACTCGTGGTCGAAGACGCGCGCGAAGGCGCCCGCCGGGGAGAGGACGATCGTGTACTCGCCGCCCTGGCCGTCCTTCATCGACGCCAGCTGCTCGGTCTCGGACCAGTGCGCGTCGAAGGAGTAGAACCGGCCCTCCCACGCGGGGCTCAGCACGGCGTCCAGCATCGCGAGCCCCCGGGAGCGGTCGCACAGTTCCTCGATGCCCGGCAGCGCCCGGGCCGTGTCGTAGACGGTCATGGGTCCCATTGAAAGGGGTGCCACCGACATGCGGCGCCCCGCCCCCGAACCTAGGCTTACCCCCACGAAACCCCCGCACGAGAGGGAGTCCCATGGCGAAGCGTGGCAACAAGAAGCGGGCCCGCAAGAAGAAGAAGGCGAACCACGGCAAGCGGCCCAACGCCTGAGCCGTGCCGGGGCCCCGGGGATCGGACTCCCCGGGGCCCCGCCGCGTGTCAGCAGGTGTGGCGGTCGCGGGCCGGGTCGTAGAGGTGGCTGTCGCGGAACTCGGAGGCCGCGAGCGTGCGGCCGACGATGATGACGGCCGTCTTGGTGATGCCCGCCGCCTTCACCTGCTCCGCGATGTCCTCCAGGGTACCGCGCAGGACGACCTCGTCGGGGCGGCTGGCCATGGCGACGACGGCGGCCGGGCAGTCCACGCCGTAGTGGGGGACCAGCTCGGAGACGATCCGGTCGACGTACCGCGCGCCGAGGTGGAGGACGAGCAGGGCGCCGCTGCGGCCGAGGGTGGCCAGGTCCTCGCCCTCGGGCATGGGGGTGGCCTGCTGGGCGATGCGGGTGAGGACGACGGTCTGGCCGACGGTCGGGACGGTCAGCTCCCGCTTGAGCGCCGCCGCGGCCGCCGCGAAGGCCGGGACGCCGGGCACGACCTCGTACGGGATGCCCGCCGCGTCGAGCCGCCGCATCTGCTCGGCCATGGCGCTGAAGACGGACGGGTCGCCGGAGTGGAGGCGCGCCACGTCCTGGCCGGCCGCGTGGGCGGCGGCGATCTCCGCGACGATCTCGTCCAGGTGCATCTTCGCCGTGTCGACGAGCTTCGCGTCCGGCGGGCACTCGGCGAGCAGCTCGCGGGGGACGAGGGAGCCGGCGTAGAGACAGACCCCGCAGGCCGCGAGGGTGCGGGCGCCGCGCACGGTGATCAGGTCGGCCGCGCCGGGGCCCGCGCCGATGAAGTAGACGGTCATGCGTTCGTTGAACCCTTCGTTACGGACCACTGGGTGACCGGCATGGACGCGCGCCAGCCGGTGAAGCCGCCGACGGGCACGGCGGCGGAGACGGCCAGCCGGATCAGCTCGCCGCCGTGCCGGGCGTACCAGCGGGCCAGCAGCGCCTCGGACTCCAGGGTCACGGTGTTGGCGACGAGCCGGCCGCCGTCGGGGAGCGCGTCCCAGCAGGTGTCGAGCAGGCCGGGGGCGGTGAGTCCGCCGCCGACGAAGATCGCGTCGGGGGTCTCCAGGCCGGCCAGGGCGTCGGGCGCGGGGCCGGTGACGACCCGCAGCCCGGGGACGCCGAGGGCGGCGGCGTTGCGGCCGATCCGCCCGGCCCGTTCGGGGGACTTCTCGACCGCGATCGCCCGGCAGTCGCGGTGGGCCCGCATCCATTCGACGCCGATGGAGCCGGAGCCGCCGCCGACGTCCCAGAGCAGTTCGCCGGGGGCGGGGGCGAGCGCGGCGAGCGTGGCGGCGCGGACGTACCGCTTGGTGAGCTGCCCGTCGTGCTCGTACGCCTCGTCGGGCAGCCCGGGCGTGCTGCCGAGCCGCAGGGTGCCGGGGTCGCGGACGCAGTCGAGGGCGAGGACGTGCAGGGCGTCGGTGCGCGGGTGCGGCCAGTCGGCGGCGGTGGCGTCGAGGAGCCGTTCGGCGGGGCCGCCGAGCTGCTCCAGGACCCGGATCCGGGTCCCGCCCCAGCCCGCCTCGCGGAGCAGCGCCGCCACCCGCGCGGGCGTCTCGGGGCCCTCGCCGAGGAGGAGGAGCCGGCGGCCGGGGTGGAGCGCGGCGCGCAGGGCGTCGAGCGGCCGGGCGACGAGCGAGAGCGTGTCGACGGCCTCCAGGGGCCAGCCGAGGCGGGCACAGGCGTAGGAGACGGAGGACGGGTGCGGGCGGACGTCGAGGTCCAGGTCCCCGGCGGCCTCGGCGAGGGTGCGGGCGATCCCGTAGAAGGAGGGGTCTCCGCTGGCGAGGACGGCGGTCCGGCGGCCGGCCGCGGTGTGCTCGGCGAGCAGCCCGGGGACGGCGGGGCGGAGCGGGGACGGCCAGGCGATCCGCCGGCCCGGGCAGTCGTCCGCGGGCAGCAGGTCCAGCTGGCGGGGGCCGCCGATCAGCACCTCGGCGGCGCGCAGGACCCGGCGGGAGCCCTCGGGGAGCCCGTCCCAGCCGTCCGCGCCGATCCCGACGACCGACACCACCGATATCGCAGCGTTCACGTCGGGGACTCTACGTGAGGGGCGCAGGTGGGCGGCACGTGGCCGCCCTCACGTCCGGGGCCCGGAGGGCCTGCCCCGCCGTGCCCTCACTTCTGCGCGTTCTGCCCCACGTAGAAGAGGAGCCAGACGAAGCCGGCGAAGGCGTGGGTGGCGAAGACGTACACGAAGACGCGGAGCATCACGCCCCGCTCCTTCCAGCTCTCGTTGTCGTGCGTCTTCTCCGTCATGGCGTCCAGGGTACGGGTACGGGGCGGGCGGGCCCGGGGCTCGCGGGCACGGGGCGCGCGGGCCCGGGGCGGAGTACGGCGTCGGGAGGGGTCGGAATACGGGGACGGGTGGCACCGTTGAGCGGGATAGTTTAAGCTTCAACCACTAACCCGGAACGCGAGAGGTGACCACGATGCAGTTCGGGATCTTCACCGTCGGCGACGTGACGACCGACCCCACCACCGGCCGCACCCCCTCCGAGCACGAGCGCATCAAGAACACGGTCGCCATCGCGCTCAAGGCGGAAGAGGTCGGACTCGACGTCTTCGCGACCGGCGAGCACCACAACCCGCCGTTCGTCCCGTCCTCCCCGACCACCCTCCTCGGCCATATCGCGGCCCGCACGGAGAACCTGATCCTCTCCACGTCCACGACGCTGATCACCACCAACGACCCGGTGAAGATCGCCGAGGACTACGCGACCCTCCAGCACCTCGCCGACGGCCGCGTCGACCTGATGATGGGCCGCGGCAACACCGGCCCGGTCTACCCGTGGTTCGGCCAGGACATCCGCCAGGGCATCCCGCTCGCCATCGAGAACTACGCGCTCCTCCACAAGCTGTGGAGGGAGGACGTGGTCGACTGGGAGGGCAAGTTCCGCAGCGCGCTCCAGGGCTTCACGGCCACCCCGCGCCCGCTCGACGGCGTCCCGCCGTTCGTCTGGCACGGCTCCATCCGCTCCCCGGAGATCGCCGAGCAGGCCGCGTACTACGGCGACGGCTTCTTCGCCAACCACATCTTCTGGCCCAAGCAGCACACCGAGAAGATGGTCCGCCTCTACCGCCAGCGGTACGCGCACTACGGCCACGGCACCGAGGAGCAGGCGATCGTCGGCCTCGGCGGCCAGGTCTTCGTGCGGAAGAACTCCCAGGACGCGGTACGGGAGTTCCGCCCGTACTTCGACAACGCGCCGGTCTACGGCCACGGCCCCTCCCTGGAGGAGTTCAGCAGCCAGACCCCGCTGACCGTCGGCTCCCCGCAGGAGGTCATCGAGCGCACCCTGTCCTTCCGCGAGTACGTCGGCGACTACCAGCGCCAGCTCTTCCTCGTCGACCACGCCGGACTGCCCCTGAAGACGGTCCTCGAACAGCTCGACATCCTCGGCGAGGAGGTCGTCCCGGTGCTCCGCAAGGAGTTCGCGAACCTGCGCCCCGCCGGCGTCCCCGCCACCGCCCCGCTCCACCCCGCCGTCCTCGCGTCGAAGGAGGTCTGACGCCATGCAGACCCTGAAGCTCGTCGCCGTGTCCGCCGGACTCAGCGCCCCCTCCTCCACCCGGCTCCTCGCCGACCGGCTCCTCCAGGCCGCCCGCTACCGGCTGGCCGAGCAGGAGTACGCGGTCGAGGTCGAGGTCGTCGAACTCCGCGACCTCGCCGTGGACATCGCGAAGAACTTCGTGACGGGCTTCCCCTCGGAGGCGCTCCAGGAGGCCATCGACAAGGTGACCGGCGCGGACGGCGTCATCGCGGTGACGCCCGTCTTCACCGCCTCCTACAGCGGCCTCTTCAAGTCCTTCTTCGACCTGATCGACCCGTCCGCGCTCACCGGTACGCCGGTCCTCCTCGGCGCGACCGGCGGCACCGCCCGCCACAGCCTGGTCCTCGACCACGCGCTGCGCCCGCTCTTCGCCTACCTGCGGGCCCGGACCGCCCCGACCGCCGTCTACGCGGCCTCGGAGGACTGGGGCACCGGCGGCGACGAGTACACCGAGGGCCTGCCGCACCGGATCACCCGCGCGGGCGAGGAGTTCGCGGACCTGGTCGGGGCCGGCGCGAACAGCCGTCCCGGGCCCGAGGAGGAGCTCGTCCCCTTCGAGAAGCAGCTGGCCGACCTCCGCCTCGACTGACGGTTTTGTTACGTTGTGAGAGGTAATCGGAAACTCCCGACGAACGGAGGTCGGCGATGGCCGGCGGCAGGATCGTGGTGGGCGTGGACGGCTCGGAGCCTTCCCTGAAGGCACTGAAGTGGGCGGCCGCCCAGGCCGCCCTCACCGGGGACACCCTCCACGCGGTGACCGGCTGGGAGTACCCGGCGTCCTGGGCGACGCTGATGCCGGGCGTCCCACCGGAGTTCGACCCGGAACGCCTCGCCAAGCAGATCCTCGACCAGTCCCTCACCGAGGCCCTCACCCCCGAGGAGGCGGCCGCGGCGACCCGCACGGTCGTCGGCGGCAACGCGGCGCAGGCGCTGATCGACCAGGCGGAGGGGGCGAGCCTGCTGGTCGTCGGCGACCGCGGCTACAGCGGCTTCAAGGCGGCCGTCCTGGGCTCGGTCTCCACCAACGTCACCCAACACGCCCCCTGCCCGGTCGTAGTGGTCCGAGGCACCTGACCCCCAACGGCACCCACCACCACGCCACCGCCGTTGCGGGCAGCGCCCCCACCGTTTCGTTGCGGGCTGCGCCCGGCTGGGGCGTTGCGGGCGACCGCGCCGCTGCCGTTGTGGGCAGTTGTTCCACTGTGGCGGTGCCCACCCCCGGGCCCGGCGGGGCCGTTGCGGGCTGCGCCCGCGCCGCTGCCGTTG
>NZ_JBHYKM010000008.1:0-17483 GCF_042741435.1 Streptomyces sp. NPDC058955
CTGCTGCCGATCGCCCTGTGGCGCGAGGACGCCGAGGGGCGGATCGTCGAGTGGTGGCGGGGCGGCCCCGGGCCCCCGGGGGCCCCCCCCCTCCGGGGGGGCGGGCCCCGGGGGCGCTTCCGGTGTCCGCTCGGCGGCCAGCTCCTCCTCCAGGGCCTTGGCCCGCTCGGAGAGGCGCCGGCCCCGGCCCGGGCGCTGCTCTCCGCCGGCGTCGGCGTCCCGGCGTTCGCCGGGCGGGCCCTGCTGGCCGGGGATGTGGGCCAGCGGGGGCACGATCGGGCGGCCGCCCTTGCCGCGGACGACCTTCCGGACGGGCTGCGGATTCCGGCGGGCCCTGCCCTCCTGGGCGGTGACGGGCTGTTCGGGCTCCGGGTCCGGGGCGGGCTCCTTGCCGTGCTCCGGCTCGGGCTCGGGGTCGCGCTCCGGCTCCCGTCCGCCGGGCTCCCGTCCGCCGGGCTCCCGTCCGCCGGGCTCCCGTCCGCCGGGCTCGGGGGCGTACGGGCCGGGCTCGGGCTCCGGCGCGGGGCGCTGTTCGAACAGCTCGCGCTCCCGGCGCACCCGCTCCTCGGCCTCGACGACGGCGGCGGGCGGTTCGAGGAGGCGGGCGAAGGGCAGCGCGATCACGCGGGCCCCGTCCTGCGGTCCGGCGTTGTCCGTCCGGCGCGGCGGCCGGCGGACGCCCCGCGCGTCGTTCTGCCCCTGGGCGTACGCGTCGGCGACGCGGCGCTCGTACTCCCGTCGTATGCGCGGGAGTTCGTCGGAGACGGCCTCGGCCCAGCCGGAGGTGAAGGCGGTGGTCTCCCGGCGGTCGATCTCTGACCGGGGGATGACGACCAGCTCGTCGGGGGCGTGTCCGAGGACGTGGACGAGCTCGGAGAGGCGTGCGAAGAGGTGGGGCAGGTCGGGGTGGGACGCGAGCCAGTCGACCACCCGCTCCCGCCGGTTCGCTCCAGGCTCCGTGTCCATGGTCAGTGCTGCCTTCCAGCCCCCTGGGGTCCCCGCGCGCCCCTCGCGCCCCTCGCTCCCCCGGAGTGGTCGGGTCCGGGAAGAGCGTCCTCCAGATTACCCGGTCGAAGTTTTCTTTCGATCACCGCCAACTCGTACGGGGACTTGACGAGAAGACACGCCGTCAGGCCCAACCCGCTCGACAAACATCGAACAGATGTTCCACACTCTGTTCGCACAGCAGTTCGAACACGTGGTGCCCCCGCTCTCCGCACGCACGCGGCGCCGCCACGCACGCACGGGCAAGCAACGGAAGGCAGGCGTCCATGACTCAGCCGGGCGAGGCATCGCGACCGCACATCCCGCTCCAGGACCGCCTCCGCCGGCTCCTCGACGGACCCGCCGCCCTCGACAAGAGAGCGCTGCTCGGCACCTTGTGCGCCGAGGTCTCCCGCCGCGAGACCCTCGCGTACGCGGCGGGCTGGAACGACGCCCTCGCGACGGCGCGGCGCGGCTCCCGCCCGGAGACCGGCGCCTAGCCGCGACGCGCAGCCCCTGTGGACACGAGCCCCTGCCGGGATCCGGCAGGGGCTTTTCGGCGCTTGGCCCCCACGGGCCGGAAGCGGAGGAACGACATGGCAGAACCCGCAGAACCGACCGGCGGCGGCGCCGCCGAACCCCCCGCGGGCGGCGAGGAGGAGAAGCCCGCGTGGGAACAGACGATGGAGGACCTCAACCTCGGCATCGTCCCCACCGTCTACAACCTCTTCACCGAGGGCGGCTGGATCGCCCTCGCCACCGCGGGCGCCGTCGCCGCCGGCGCCGCCCTCGTCACGTCCATCAAGACCTCGGCCGCGATCGCGGCCAAGACGCTGACCCTCAAGGCCCAGAGCCTCGCCACCCCGCGCAACGAGGCCGGCGAACGCATGGTCCGGGTCCGCAACCCCGGGAGCGACTACGGCGGCACCGAACGGCGCAGGCTCCAGGACGTCCTCGACGAGGCGCGCGCCAAGCGCCTGGCGGACGCCGGGCGCCCCCCGGCGGACGGCGCCGGCGGCGGGGCGATGGCCCCCATCCCGGCGGACGCCAAGTTCGGTCCGCTGCGGTACGAGCTCAAGCTGCTCAACCCGCTCCTGGAGGCGTTCAACAAGCACGCCCCCGGCTTCGTCGAGCAGTTCCGCAAGTTCCCGGGCAAGCGGGAGGCGAGCGGCGCGGCGAAGGGCGTCGAGAAGGTCGCGAACGCGGTCAGGAACGTGGACCACCAGGCCCTGCCGCAGGTGGCCACCGGCATGGGCAAGATCAAGGGCGCGGTGCTGAACTCCGACCCCAAGAAGACCGCCGACTTCGCCAAGGCCATCGGAAAGCTCAAGTCCGCCATGCGCAACTTCGACGTGGACGGCGTCCCCAAGGCCGGCACCCTCGGTCCGGCCGCCGACGCGGCCGAGAAGCTCGCCACCCACACCAGCACGCTCACCCGGCACATGCGCGGGTTCGCCGAGGCGGTGCAGGCACTCAACCGGGAGATGACCGGCGGCGCCGGCGCCTGACCCCCACCCCGTCCCGAAAGGAGGTACACCCATGTCTCTCGTCAGGAACCTCAGGAACGCCTCGACCGCGCTCGGCGGCCTCAAGTCCCAGGCATCCGGCGCCGGCACCTCGGTCAGGAAGGTCGGCGACGCCGGCCGGGCCGCGTCCGGTCAGCTCAGGACGCTGCGTACGAACGCCCAGGGCGCCGGCACCCAGCTCAAGAACCTCAAGACCGCGTCCGACCAGGCCGAGCGGGCCATGAAGAAGGCCGGCGACACCGCCCAGTCGGCCGGCGGCAAGCTCGGCCGGTACGAGTCCGGCGCCGGCAAGGCCGCCAAGGGCCAGGACAAGCTCAACAGGTCCATGAAGGGCAACTTCCTGGTCCGGCTGCTCGAACTCTTCATGCCGCTCATCGAGGCGATCGTCGACATGGCGCTGCGCTCGAAGACGATGCAGACGGTCCTGAAGAAGGCGTTCAGCGCGATCAAGAGCGTGATCAGCTCGGTCATGAAGGCCATCGGGCCGATCATGAAGAAGGCCGGGTCGCTGATCAAGACGGTCTGGAACGGCATCAAGAAGGCCATCTCGACCGTCGTCAAGGCCGTCGCCACCGTCATCAAGACCTACGTGAAGATCTGGAAGACGGTCATCACCACGGTCATGAAGGCGATCAAGACGGTGATCAGCACCGTCTGGAACGGCATCAAGCGCGTCATCACCCCGGTCGTCAACTGGATCAAGTCCGCGATCCCCAAGGCGTTCAGCGCGGTCAAGGACAAGATGTCCTCGATCTGGAACGGCCTCAAGTCCATCGCGTCCCGCGCCTTCGACGGCATCAAGAACGGCGTGAAGGGCCCGATCAACGCGGTCATCGGCCTGATCAACCGCATGATCGGCGCCCTCAACAAGGTCAAGGTCAGCGTCCCCGGCTGGGTGCCCGTCGTCGGCGGCAAGACCTTCGGCGTCTCCATCCCGACCATCCCGATGCTCGCCACCGGCGGTGTCGTCATGCCCCGCACCGGCGGCGTCCCGGCCATCCTCGCCGAGGCCGGCGAGGCCGAGGCCGTCCTGCCGCTCTCCAAGCTCGACCGGCTGCTCGCCCTCACCGCCCGCCGGGCCCGCCAGGCCGGCGGCCCGTCCGCCGGAACCGTCGGCGCCGGACTGCACATCGAGCACTACCACGCCGCCCGCGACAACAACCCGAAGGCCACCGCCGACGCCCTCATGTACCTGGTGAAGGCGCGAGGAGCCCGGGCATGAGCGCCGCGCTCGCCATGCCCCGGTTCCGCGTGGTCGCCGGCCCGATGGACGCCCTGCGGCAGGGCGCCACCGGCGCGCGGGGCGCGGTGAGCGGCCTCCGGCAGGACATCCGGCGCGCCGCCGCCGGCCTCGGCTCCCTCACCACCGCCGCCCGCACCGCCGGCACCGGCGTCCGCGCCCTCGGCCGGGACTCCGCCGGCACCGGCACCGCCCTCGACAAGCTCCGCCGCTCCCCCGCCGCCGCCCGCCTCAAGCGGACCGCGACCGCCGCCGGCAGGGCCCGTACCGCCGCCCGGCGGATCGGCACCGGCGCCGGCGCGCTCCTCGGCGCCCTGCTGCCGCTGCTGCCCGTCACCGACGTCATCGCCGGCCTGATGGGCACCTTCGGCACCGTCATGACCGTCGCCTCGATCGCCATGACGGGCGTCAACGTCGCCATGCGGGCCAACCCGCTCGGCTTCCTCGTCGGCCTGATCGTGCCCATCGCGGCGTACCTCGTCGAACTGGCCGTCAACTCCCGGACGGGCCAACGGATCATCCGGCAGGGCATCCAGCAGGCCCTCAAGGGCTTCCAGGCGATCTGGGCCTTCCTCCAGCCGATCCTGAAGCTCATCGGCAAGGCCGTCGGCCTCTACTTCAAGGCGTACCTGACGGTCTTCAAGACCGCGTTCCGGATCCTGGGCTCGGTCATCGGCGGGATCTCCCGGATCGGCTCCGCCGTCCGCTCCGCCTCGACCGCGCTCACCGGCATCGCCTCCCGCACCATCGGCGCGATCAGAACCGCGGTGCGGCCGGTCGTCCGCTGGATCACCGACAAGATCCCCGGCTTCTTCCGCACCGCCAAGGACGCCGTCTCCCAGGCCCTGCGCGGCATCGGAGAGCTGGTGAAGGGCGGGCTCAGCGCCGTCCTCGGCGTGGTCAAGGGGCCGGTCAACGGCCTCATCGCCTTCGCCAACTGGATCATCGACGGGCTCAACAAGCTCAGCTTCGAGATCCCCCTCACCGGCAAGAAGTTCGGCGTCGAACTCGACAAGCTCCCGATGCTCGCCGAGGGCGGCATCGTCTCCCCCGGCACCCCGGACGACCACCGCATCGACCCGGTGGCCCAGCTGGAGCACCGGCGCGTCCCGGCCCTCACCGAGCCGCCCCCGCGGCCGCACCGCGTCCGGGACTTCCACGAGGAGCCCGGCGCCGGCCCCCGCGGCACCGCCGAGGACCTGCTCTTCCTGCTGACCGCCCACGCCGGGCCGTCCGCGGCCGACTGGCCGGTCCTCGCCGCCGCCGGCTCCTGACCGCCCTCCGTACGCCCATCCGAAGTGAGGTGACGGCCGCCATGGCCGAGACCACGACCCCGTACGCCGGAAACTCCCACACCGCCGACCTCGCGCCCGGCTCGCTCATCACCCAGGACGGGCAGATGCAGTGGGCCGGGCTGCTCATCGGCCCCGGCACCCCCTTCGCCGTCGACAAGTCCGGCCTGTCCGGCTGGGAGGACCTGCCCGAGTACGACTCCTCCGACGCCGACCGCCCGACCTCCCACGGCGCCTGGCCCGGCTCCCGCTACGCCAAGCCCCGCAAGACCGGCGGCACCATCGTCCTGATGCCCGAGCACGGCGGCGCCCCCGCCGCCGTGCGGGCGCTGCGGCAGGCGCTGGCCCTGCTCGACGAGGAGCGCTGGCTCGCCGTCCGGCTGCACGGCGAGACGCTCGCCGTGCGCGCCCGGATCGCCCAGCGCGTGGTCCCCGCCGACCAGGGCTTCGCCACCCAGGGCAGCTCCCGGATGTCCGTCCAGTGGCTGGCCGCCGACCCCCGCCGGTACGTGGTCAACGAGCAGATCGCCACGACCACCCCGCCGCAGCCGGAGGCCGGCCTCACCTGGCCGCTGACCTGGCCGCTGTCCTGGGGCGAGGCCAAGTCCACCGGCGACGCCGTCGCCGAGAACACCGGCTCCGCCCCCACCCACCCGGTGATCGTCTTCCGCGGCCCCTGCTCGATGCCGAGCGTCACCGAGCGGGTCAGCCGCCGCCGGCTGCGGTACGCGATCGACCTGGCCGCCGGCGACGAACTCACCGTCGACACCCGCGCGGGCACCGTGATGCTCAACAACTCCGCGTCCCGGCTGCACACGGCGATGGCCGACTCCACCCCGGAGGAGCTGTTCGTCCTGGAGCCCGGCCGCAGCGACCTGTCCTTCCGGCCCGAGGAGGGCCCCGAGCAGGCCCTCATGACCGTCCGCTGGCGCAGCGCCGAATGGTGACGGGCGCATGACCCCGCGCCGCCGGGCGGCCGCCGCGCGCCGCCGCCCGGCGGCCGTACCGCATCCCCTCCCCTACCCCGAGGTGACCCCATGACCGTACGAGCCGCCTGGCTCCAGCCCACCGGCCAGACCCGCGAGGACACCCGGCTCACCCTCGCCGCCCTCCTCACCCCCAGCGGCCAGAGCCCCGAAGAGACCCCGCTCCGCTCCCGGCCCGGCGTCCTGCCCGGCGGCCTGCTGCTCACCGGCAGCGCGCCCATGCAGGCCACCGTCGGCACCGGCCGCGCGATCGTGCAGGGCAAGGACACCGCCCAGGGCGCCTACCTGGTCGCCGTCACCGCGCCGGAGACGCTGACCGTCGAGGACGGCAACGCGGAGTACGACCGGATCGACCTGATCGAACTGGCCGTCGTCGACGACGCCTACGACCAGACCGGCACCACCGAGGCCGTCGTCCGCCTCGTCAAGGGCAAGCCCGAGGCCACCCCGCAGGTCCCGGCCAGCCCCGCCGGCAGCGTGCTGCCGCTCTACACCATCCGGGTGCCGAGGGGCGTCTCGGCCGGCACCGGCGGCATCGCCTGGGCGACCGCCGTCACCACCCAGCACTGGCCGGTCGTCGCCCTCGGCGGGATCATGCCGACCAGCGGCTACAAGGGCGCCTACGCCGGCCAGTACCGGGACGCCGCCGGGCTGCTCCAGCGCTGGGACGGCACCACCTGGGTCTCGTACCCGAAGGCGATCGGCGGCATCGCGCCGAGCACCACCGCCACCGGCGGCTACACCGGACAGTTCCGGGACACCGGCAAGGGCCTCCAGCGCTGGGACGGCGGCGCCTGGCAGTACACGGAGGGCGCCACCACCGTGCTGTTCGGCGCCACCCAGTGGACGACCGCGCAGCAGCAGACGATCCCCTCCGGCACCTGGACCACGCTCAGCCTGCCGACCGTCGAGGTCGACGACACCGGCGGCTTCAACGGCACCACCACCTACACCGTGTCCCGCGCCGGCTGGTACCGGGTCACCGCCCACGCCACCTTCGCCAACGACAGCCAGACCGGCATGCGCGGCGCCCGGATCCTCATCAGTGGCGTCGGCCAGGCCCGCTTCACCTGGCTCATCCCGGCCGGCAACGGCGCCATCACCGTCGGCGGCAGCGGCCTGCTCCCGCTCAGCGCGGGCGACACGCTCCAGCTCTCCGGCTTCCAGAACAGCGGCGCGGCGGTGAAGACCCTCGGCGGCTCCGGCTACGGCTGCACCCTCGCCGCCGAGTGGATCAGGTCCTGACCCCACTCCCCCGACGAACCCACCGCACCTCCCCGATTGGAGAACCCCGTGAACCTGCGCAGCAGCTGGCTCGCCGTGACCGGCCAGACCCGCGAGGACACCCGCCTCACCCAGACCGGCGTCACCACCCTCGCCAACCCGGTCCAGGTCCGCTCCGGCATCCTGCCCGGCTCCTACGACGGCCAGTACCGGCTCTCCGGCTTCTGGACCTTCGGCTCGGCCCCGATGACCGCGACCGTCTCCGAGGGCCGGGCGGTCATCCAGGGCGAGATCTCGCAGGGCGCCTACCCGGTGACGCTGCCGAACTCCGAGACCGTCACCTTCGCCCCGGGCAACGCCCAGTACAACCGCGTCGACCTGATCGTCCTCAAGATCTACGACTCGCTGTACGACGTCGACCCGCAGAACGAGCGGTACGAGGCGAAGCTGGAGGTCATCCAGGGCACCGCCGACCCGAACCCGCAGCCCCCGGCCGCCGGGCCGCGCTGCCTGGCGCTGTACGAGGTGCTCGTGCCGGCCGGCGTCAGCGCGGGCAACGGCGGCATCCCGTGGGACAGTTCGCTCAAGGACCTGCGCACCCCGGTCGTCGGCCTCGGCGGCATCCTCCCGCTGGAGGGCCCGGCGCAGCCCGGCGCCTACCCGGGCCAGTTCCAGGACACCGGCAACAAGCAGCCGCTGCAGCGCTGGAACGGCGGGGCCTGGGTCTCGTACCCGGAGGAGGTCGGCGGCATCGTCCCCAGCTCGGCCTCCAGCACCCCCGCGAGCTACACCGGCCAGTACCGGGACTCCACCACCGGCATCCTCCAGCGGTACAACGGCACGGCCTGGGTGCCGGCCGTGCCCGGCCCGTACTTCGTCGACAGCGCCGACGAGGGCGAGACCACGTCCGGCACCTACACCTCGACGCTGGTGGGCCGCACCACCAACCCGCTCAAGGTCTCCTTCACCGCCCCGCCGTCGAAGTCGGTCGCCGTCGCCTTCGGCTGCCGCATGAAGTCCCGCGACGACTGCCACGCGTACATGGCGCTCGAACTCTCCCGCGGCGGCACGGTCGTCGCCCCGCCCCAGGACGAGTACGGGATCTACTCCGCGAGCACCACGACGATCACGGCCTCCACCATCCGCCGGATCTCCAACCTGACCCCGGGCGAGACCTACACGCTCACCGCCTTCTTCCGGGTCGTCCCCACCACCCCGGCCATCAAGGCCGTCATCGACAACACGTACATCAAGGTCGACCCGCTGCCGTAGCCGGCCACCGCCCCCGCCCACCGAAAGGAGCACCCCATGGCTGTGCGTCCCGGCTGGCTGCTGCCCACCGGCCAGACCCGCCAGACGACCCGCCTGACCCAGGTCGGGGCCGTCACCCCGGCCGACCCGCTCGTCTCCCGCTCCGGCGTCCTGCCGGGCTCCGCGGACGGCCAGTACCGGGTCGGCGGACTGTCCATGACCGGCAGCGGGCCGATGACCTCGACCGTCCACGCGGGGCGGGCCGTCGTCCAGGGCCCGCCGGAGCAGGGCGCGTACCCGGTCACCCTCGACGGGGACACCGTCCTCACCTTCGGCGACGGCAACCCGCTGCACCCGCGGATCGACCTCGTCGTGCTCCGCGTCCGCGACGCCGACGCCGACAACGGCGGCACGTACGAGGCCGGCCTGGAGATCGTCGTCGGCCAGCCGTCGGCCACCCCGGTCGCCCCGCCCGCGCCGGCCTCGTCGCTGCCGCTGTTCACCGTCCGCGTCAAGGCCGGGACCTCGGCCGGCACCGGCGGCATCGCCTGGACCGGCGGCGACCTGACCGACCTGCGCACCACGGTCGCGGCCGTCGGCGGCATCCTGCCCGTCTACAACAACGCCGGTGTGCCGGGCTCGTATCCGGGCCAGTACCAGGACAACCACACCGCCCACCACCTCCAGCGGTGGAGCGGCACCGAGTGGGTGCCGTACCCGAAGGAACTCGGCGGCGTCGCCCCGCAGGGCGCGCTCTCGGTCGGCAGCTACGCCGGTCAGTTCCGCGAGCACAACGGCGTGCTCCAGCGGTGGAACGGCACCGTGTGGGCGACCTACCACCCGCCGGTGGAGTCCGAGACGACCACGTCCGGCGCGGTCGCGCTCCCCAACTGGGCCCTCGTCTCCTACGACGCCCGGCGCACCCGGAGCGGGCTGTGCACCATGACGGTCACCCTCAACCGCACCGGGCCGCAGATCGACGCCAACAGCGCCGGCAACATCGTCGACGAGCCCCTGTGCACCCTGCCGTCCGGCTGGCGCACCGCCGTCGGCATGGACGCGGTGGTCTCCGACGGCTTCGCCGACGGCACCGCCTGGCTCTCCACCAACGGCCAGGTCACCCTGCGCACCTGGTCCTCGAACGGCGCCCTCGTCAACGGCCGCAACGTCCGCGTCAGCGCCACCTACATCCTCCCGTGAGGTCCGCATGAGTCTCGACACGCCCTACCGGGCCATCTTCTGCGACCTGGTGACCGACCACACCCTCGACATCCTGCCCCTGCGGGACGTCTCCTTCGAGGACTACATCGGCCGCGCCGGCTCGCTCTCCGGCACCGTCCCCATCCCCGACCGCGCGATGGCCGACCGGGCCCACCAGATCAAGCCCGGCCGCACCACCGTCTACCTGGAGCGCGGCGGCTACCTGTGGTGGGGCGGCATCGTCTGGACCACCAACCTCCAGAGCAGCGACCGCGGCGTGGTCACCCTCGGCATCCAGGCCGCCACCTTCGACTCGTACGCGGCCCGGCGCCGGATCCGCGTCGACCTCAAGTACAACCAGGTCGAGCAGTTCGAGATCGCCCGCGACCTGTGGGCACGGCTCGGCGCCGGCCTCGGGGCGAGCCTCGTCGAGCCGGGCGACGACACCCCCTCGGAGCCGGTGCCGCGCACCGCCTCCTTCCGGCTCGGCGACGAGACCGCCTACCAGGAGGCGCTCGACCAGCTCGGCGCCTACGAGGACGGCTTCGAGTACCAGATCCTCGTCTACCGCGACCCCACCCACGGGCAGCGGGTCCGCCGGCTCCGGCTCGGCTCGCCCAGGATCCGCACCGGCGCCACGGACATGGTCTTCGACCGGCCCGGCACGATCCTCAGCTACTCCCTGCCGGACGACGCCACCCGCGGCGGCACCACCTCGCTCGCCCGCGGCGCCGGGACGAACGCCAACGCCGCCGCCGAGTCCCGGCCGACCCTGTCCGCGGAGGTCACCGCCACCGGACTGCCGGACCGCTGGCCCCAGCTGGACATCTCCACGGACTACAACGACATCAGCGACAAGGCCACGCTGGACGCGCTGGCCAAGGCCGCCCTCGCCGAGGCCGAGGGCTCGGTGCAGATCCCCGAGATCAGCATCCGGCTCTCCGGGATCGTGCCCCCGGCGCTCCTCGGCCGCACCGCCCGCATCCGGATCACCGACGAATGGCACCCGACGGGCCTCGACGCCCGCTTCCGGATCGTCGGCGTGAAGGTCCGGCCGGCCGAGCGGGGCCGCCCCGACACCGCCGAACTCGCCCTGGAGAAGGCCTGATGGCACTGCTGCCCGAGGACATCATCGACCGGCTGATCCAGATGGAGCGCCGGCTCAACGCCCTTTCCGCGGCGGTCCACACCCGCCCGCCGCTGACCGAGATCACCAACGGCTCGCTGACGCTGAAGCGGCAGCCCGACCCCGGGGACCCGGCCACGGTCGTCGCCCACCTCACCACCAGCGGCCCGGGCGGCACCAAGCCCGTGCTGCGCTTCAACGACGCCTACGGCCACGAGGTCCTCTCCGACGACATCCTCAGCGGCGGCCTCGCCCGGCCCTGGCTGCCGATGCTGCCGCCGCAGGACATGGCCTCGGCGAACTGGCCGGCGACCGCCTCCACCGCCTGGGCGACGATCGCCCAGTCGCAGAACCCGGTCTGGCAGCCCAAGATGCGGCTCCGGATGTTCACCCGGGCCTCCTCCGGCGCCACCGGACAGATCCGGGTGATGGTCGGCGGCGCCCAGTTCGGCCCGACCGTGGCCGCCGGCTCCGTCTTCGACCACACCGGCGTCGTCACCGCCGACATGCAGGCCGACTTCGGCAAGGACCTCACCGTGGAGATCCAGGCCCAGGTCACCAGCGCCTCCGGCACGGTCTACGCCAAGCCGGTGCTGATGCACGGCCGCCAGACCTGACCCCGCCCCGCACCACCGAGAGAGGACAGCACCCGTGATCCCCGACCCGAACCAGCCCTGGGGCGTCGAGATCGACTACGCGGGCCGCGGCACCGTCGTCGAGGACGGCCACACCGTCGACCTGCGCCTGTACGACAACACCCTCGGCGGCCCGCTGCAGCTCGACCCGATGACCGGCGAGTACCCGGCGGTGTACGTCACCGCCCAGGTCGTCGAGAGCGGCGAGAGCGGCGCCCAGCTCCGCGGCCACGGCCTCGCCATGGTCCAGCCGGCGCACGGCCGCCCGGCCGTGCCCGACCCGGCCGCGGTCGTCCGGGCCGTCGCCGCCGCCCTGGCCGACTTCGAGACCCGCCGGGCCGCCTCCGCCGCACTCTGCGCCACCTGGGCCCCGGCCCCCGCACCGGAGCCCGGGCCGGCCCCGGAACCGGAGCCCGCCCCGTAACGCCCCGCGCACGCCCCGCACGCCCGCCCCGCGCCGCCGACGGCCGGGGTCTTCGCATGTCTGGAGGAGAACAGTTGGCCACTCCCCTCTCCGCGGACCGGCTCCTCGCCGCGCTCCGCGCCGAAGGCGTCACCGTCGTCGAGCACCCCGGCTGGCGCACCCACAACCGCAACGGCGCCGGTGCCTGGGGCCCGGTCTCCGGCGTCATGATCCACCACACCGTGTCCAGCGGCACCAGGTCCTCGGTCGCGCTGTGCTTCGACGGCTACGAGGGCCTGCCCGGCCCGCTCTGCCACGGCGTGATCGCCAAGGACGGCACCGTCCACCTGGTGGCCCACGGCCGCGCCAACCACGCCGGCGGCGGCGACCCGTCCGTGCTGCGGGCCGTCGTCACCGAGGCGTACGGCGACCGGCCGCCGGCCCCCCGCGAGCACCAGGGCAGTCCCGGCGCCGTCGACGGCAACTCCCGCTTCTACGGCTTCGAGTGCGTCAACCTCGGCGACGGCACCGACCCCTGGCCGGCCGCCCAGCTCGACGCGATCGAGCGGGTCTCCGCCGCCCTCTGCCGGGCCCACGGCTGGGGCGCGAAGTCCGTCATCGGCCACCTGGAGTGGTCCGACTGGAAGAGCGACCCCAAGGGCTTCGGCATGCCGGGCCTGCGCGACCGGGTGCAGAAACGGCTCGGCGCCGCCCCCGCCCCCCGGCCGACCGCCCCGGCGAAGCCCGCCGCCCCGAGGTACCACCCCTTCCCCGGCACCTCGTTCTTCCGCACCGCCCCCAGCTCCCCGCTGGTCACCGCGATGGGCCGGCGGCTGATGGCCGAGGGCTGCGGCCGGTACCAGGTCGGGCCCGGCCCCCGCTGGACCGAGGCCGACCGGCAGTCGTACGCGGCCTGGCAGCGCAAGCTCGGCTTCCGCGGCGCCGACGCCGACGGCTGGCCCGGCGCCGCCTCCTGGAACGCCCTCAAGGTCCCGTACACCCAGTGATCCCGTGAGGAGAGACCCCCACATGTCCGAAGCCGCGAAGCGCACGGCCCGCACCGTGCTGCAGACCGCCGTCGCCCTCGCCCTCGTCCTGCCCGCGCTCGTCGACGCCTCCGGCATCCCCGCCTCCCTGCCCTGGGTGGCCGGCGCGCTCGCCGTCGCGGGCGGCCTGACCCGGGCCATGGCGGTCCCCGCCGTCCAGCTCCTGCTGCCCTCCTGGCTGCGGACGGAACAGGGCGGTGCCGATGACCGAGGCTGATCCGAACGACCCGGTCGCGGTGGCGCTCGAACTGGAGCGGCTCCGCGGCACCCTCGAAGCCGGCTTCGCCCGCGTCGACGGCTCGCTCGCCCTGCTCGTCCAGCGCAGCGACCAGACCGACCGGCAGCTCGCCGACCACGAGGCCAGGCTCGACGACCTGGAGCGGGCCCGCTGGCCGCTCGCCTCCGTCGCCGCGCTGACCGCGAGCGCGGGCGTGCTGGTCGCCCTCTGGGAACTGACCACCCGCTGAAACGCCGCAGGGCGGCACCCCCGGAAAGGGGTGCCGCCCTGCGGTTTCGCACTCTTACTGGTTGTACGGACCGTAGTCGTAGTCCTCCAGCGGAACGGCCTGGCCGGAGCCGGTGCCGAACGGCGAGTAGTCGAGGTCGTCGTAGCCGACGGACGAGTACATCGCCGCCTTGGCCTCCTCGGTCGGCTCGACCCGGATGTTGCGGTAGCGGGACAGACCCGTACCGGCCGGGATGAGCTTACCGATGATCACGTTCTCCTTGAGGCCGATGAGGCTGTCGGACTTGGCGTTGATCGCCGCGTCCGTCAGGACTCGGGTCGTCTCCTGGAAGGAGGCGGCCGACAGCCAGGACTCCGTGGCCAGCGAGGCCTTGGTGATACCCATCAGCTGCGGACGGCCGGAGGCGGGGTGACCGCCCTCGGTGACCACACGACGGTTCTCCTGCTCGAACTTCGAGCGCTCGACCAGCTCGCCCGGGAGGAGCTCCGCGTCGCCGGACTCGATGATCGTCACGCGGCGGAGCATCTGCCGGATGATGATCTCGATGTGCTTGTCGTGGATCGACACGCCCTGCGAGTTGTAGACCTTCTGGACTTCGCCGACCAGGTGGACCTGGACCGCGCGCTGACCGAGGATCCGGAGCACGTCGTGCGGGTTGGTGGCACCCACGGTGAGCTTCTGGCCCACCTCGACGTGGTCGCCCTCGCCCACGAGCAGACGGGCACGCTTCGAGATCGGGAACGCCGTCTCGTCGCTGCCGTCGTCCGGGGTGACGACGATCTTCTTGGTCTTCTCGGTCTCCTCGATGCGGACGCGACCGGCCGCCTCGGAGATCGGGGCGACACCCTTGGGCTGACGCGCCTCGAAGAGCTCGACGACACGCGGCAGACCCTGGGTGATGTCGTCACCGGCCACACCACCGGTGTGGAAGGTACGCATCGTCAGCTGGGTACCGGGCTCACCGATGGACTGGGCGGCGATGATGCCGACCGCCTCACCGATGTCGACCAGCTTGCCGGTGGCCAGCGAGCGGCCGTAGCAGAAGGCGCAGGTGCCGACGGCGGACTCACAGGTCAGGACCGAGCGGGTCTTGACCTCCTCGACGCCCGCGTTGACCAGGGCGTCGATCAGCACGTCACCCAGGTCGACGTTGGCCGGCGCGATGACCTTGCCGTCCACGACGACGTCCTCGGCGAGCATCCGCGCGTACACGGAGGTCTCGACGTCGTCCGTCTTCCGCAGGACACCGGCCTCGTCCTTGGCCGCGATCCGCAGCTTCAGACCGCGCTCGGTGCCACAGTCCTCCTCGCGGATGATGACGTCCTGCGAGACGTCCACCAGACGACGGGTCAGGTAACCCGAGTCGGCGGTACGCAGGGCGGTGTCGGCGAGACCCTTACGGGCACCGTGCGTCGAGATGAAGTACTCGAGGACGGAGAGGCCCTCACGGAAGGACGCCTTGATCGGACGCGGGATGGTCTCGTTCTTGGCGTTCGACACCAGACCACGCATACCGGCGATCTGCCGCATCTGCATCATGTTTCCTCGGGCACCCGAGTCAACCATCATGAAGATGGGGTTCGTCTTGGGGAAGTTCGCGTTCATCGCCTCGGCGACCTCGTTGGTCGCCTTGGTCCAGATCGCGATGAGCTCCTGCGTGCGCTCTTCCTTGGTGATCAGACCGCGCTCGTACTGCTTCTGGACCTTCTCGTCCTGCTCCTCGTAGCCCCTGACGATGGCCTTCTTGGCCTCGGGCACGACGACGTCGGAGATGGCCACGGTGACGCCCGAACGGGTCGCCCAGTGGAAGCCGGCCGCCTTCAGGTTGTCGAGCGTCGCCGCCACGATGACCTTGGGGTAGCGCTCCGCCAGGTCGTTGACGATCTCGGAGAGCTGCTTCTTGCCCACCGAGTAGTCGACGAACGGGTAGTCCTCGGGCAGCAGCTCGTTGAAGAGCGCGCGGCCGAGGGTCGTCTTCAGACGGAACGAGTCACCCTGCTGCCACTCCGGCTCGCCCTCCTCGGCGACCGGGGGAACCCAGCCGCGCGGCGGAACGGTGCCGATCGGGAAGCGGATGTCGATCTGCGACTGCAGCGACAGCTCGCCGGCGTCGAACGCCATGATCGCCTCGGCCGTGGAGCCGAACGCGCGGCCCTCGCCCTTGACGTCACGCAGCTCGCCGTCGGTGGTGAGGAAGAACAGACCGAGGACCATGTCCTGGGTCGGCATCGTCACCGGACGGCCGTCGGCGGGCTTGAGGATGTTGTTCGAGGACAGCATCAGGATGCGGGCCTCGGCCTGCGCCTCCGCGGAGAGCGGCAGGTGCACGGCCATCTGGTCACCGTCGAAGTCCGCGTTGAACGCGGTGCAGACGAGCGGGTGGATCTGGATGGCCTTGCCCTCGACCAGCTGCGGCTCGAAGGCCTGGATGCCGAGGCGGTGCAGCGTGGGCGCACGGTTCAGCAGGACCGGGTGCTCGGCGATGACCTCTTCGAGGACGTCGTACACGACCGTGCGGCCGCGCTCGACCATCCGCTTCGCCGACTTGATGTTCTGCGCGTGGTTCAGGTCGACCAGGCGCTTCATCACGAACGGCTTGAAGAGCTCCAGCGCCATGGCCTTCGGCAGACCGCACTGGTGCAGCTTGAGCTGCGGGCCGACGACGATGACGGAACGCGCCGAGTAGTCGACACGCTTGCCGAGCAGGTTCTGACGGAATCGACCCTGCTTGCCCTTCAGCATGTCGCTGAGGGACTTCAGCGGACGGTTGCCGGGGCCCGTGACCGGGCGACCACGACGGCCGTTGTCGAAGAGGGCGTCGACCGCCTCCTGGAGCATCCGCTTCTCGTTGTTCACGATGATCTCGGGGGCACCGAGGTCGAGCAGACGCTTCAGACGGTTGTTGCGGTTGATCACACGGCGGTACAGGTCGTTCAGGTCGGAGGTCGCGAAGCGGCCACCGTCGAGCTGCACCATCGGACGCAGGTCCGGCGGGATGACCGGCACGCAGTCGAGAACCATGCCCTTGGGGCTGTTCGCGGTCTGCAGGAACGCGGAGACGACCTTGAGGCGCTTGAGCGCACGGGTCTTCTTCTGGCCCTTGCCGGTGCGGATGATCTCGCGGAGCTTCTCGGCCTCCTCCTCGAGGTCGAAGGACTCCAGGCGCTTCTGCAGCGCCGCGGCACCCATCGAGCCGTCGAAGTACGTGCCGAAGCGGTCACGCAGCTCGCGGTAGAGGAGCTCGTCGCCCTCCAGGTCCTGGACCTTGAGGTTCTTGAAGCGGGACCAGACCTCGTCCAGACGGTCGATCTCGCGCTGCGCGCGGTCGCGCAGCTGCTTCATCTCGCGCTCGGCACCCTCGCGCACCTTGCGGCGCACGTCGGCCTTGGCGCCCTCGGCCTCCAGCTCGGCCAGGTCGGACTCGAGCTTCTTGGCGCGGTTCTCCAGGTCGGAGTCGCGGCGCTGCTCGATCTGCTGACGCTCGACGGAGACGTGGGCCTCCAGCGACGGCAGGTCGCGGGTGCGACGCTCGTCGTCGACGTACGTGATCATGTACGCCGCGAAGTAGATGACCTTCTCCAGGTCCTTCGGGGCGAGGTCGAGCAGGTATCCGAGGCGCGACGGAACGCCCTTAAAGTACCAGATGTGGGTGACGGGAGCGGCCAGCTCGATGTGGCCCATCCGCTCACGGCGCACCTTGGCGCGGGTGACCTCGACGCCACACCGCTCGCAGATGATGCCCTTGAAGCGGACACGCTTGTACTTGCCGCAGTAGCACTCCCAGTCCCGGGTCGGACCGAAGATCTTCTCGCAGAAGAGTCCGTCCTTCTCGGGCTTCAGGGTGCGGTAGTTGATGGTCTCCGGCTTCTTGACCTCGCCGTGGCTCCACTGACGGATGTCGTCAGCGGTGGCCAGACCGATCCGGAGCTCGTCGAAGAAGTTGACGTCGAGCACTATGCGTCAATCCCTCTCAGGGTTGTAAGGCTGTGGGGTCTGATACGGGGGTCCTGGGGCGGGGGGGGGGGGGGGGGACCCACAAGCCACCCCCCCCCCCCCCCACCCCCCACACCCCCCCCCCACCGCGCCCGCCCCGCCGCCGCGGC
>NZ_JBHYKM010000008.1:17493-59338 GCF_042741435.1 Streptomyces sp. NPDC058955
TTTCCCGTCGACCACTTTGCTCAACCCCCCCACGGGTTTGTCTGGTGGGGGGTGTTTGTGGGGGGGACGGGGGGCCGGCGCACCTGACACCAACTCGGCCCCCCGGACTCCCGTCAGACCTCTTCGACGCTGCTCGGCTCGCGCCGGGACAGGTCGATGCCGAGCTCCTCCGCTGCGCGGAAGACGTCCTCGTCGGTGTCGCGCATCTCGATGGACATGCCGTCCGAGGACAGCACCTCCACGTTGAGGCACAGGGACTGCATCTCCTTGATGAGCACCTTGAAGGACTCGGGGATGCCGGGCTCAGGGATGTTCTCGCCCTTGACGATGGCCTCGTAGACCTTCACGCGGCCGGTCACGTCGTCGGACTTGATCGTCAGCAGCTCCTGGAGGGCGTACGCGGCGCCGTAAGCCTCCAGCGCCCACACCTCCATCTCACCGAAGCGCTGGCCACCGAACTGGGCCTTACCACCCAGCGGCTGCTGGGTGATCATCGAGTACGGACCGGTCGAACGCGCGTGCAGCTTGTCGTCGACCAGGTGGTGCAGCTTGAGGATGTACATGTACCCGACCGAGATCGGGTCCGGGAACGGCTCGCCGGAGCGGCCGTCGAACAGGCGCGCCTTACCGGTCGGGAGCACCATGCGCTCGCCGTCGCGGTTCGGGATGGTGTGCTGGAGCAGACCGGCGAGCTCGTCCTCACGGGCACCGTCGAAGACCGGGGTCGCGACGTTGGTGCCGGGGGCGACCTGGTCGGCGCCGATGGCCTGCAGGCGCTGCGCCCACTCGTCCGCGAGGCCGGAGACGTCCCAGCCGCGGCTGGCGAGCCAGCCGAGGTGGATCTCCAGGACCTGTCCCGGGTTCATTCGGGACGGGACACCCAGCGGGTTGAGGATGATGTCGACCGGGGTGCCGTCCTCGAGGAAGGGCATGTCCTCGATCGGGAGGATCTTGGAGATGACACCCTTGTTGCCGTGGCGGCCGGCGAGCTTGTCACCGTCGGTGATCTTGCGCTTCTGGGCGACGTAGACGCGGACCAGCTGGTTCACGCCCGGGGGAAGCTCGTCGCCCTCCTCGCGGTCGAAGACGCGGACGCCGATGACCTTGCCGGTCTCGCCGTGCGGGACCTTCAGCGAGGTGTCACGGACCTCACGGGCCTTCTCGCCGAAGATCGCGCGGAGCAGGCGCTCCTCCGGGGTCAGCTCGGTCTCGCCCTTGGGCGTGACCTTGCCGACCAGGATGTCGCCGGCGACGACCTCGGCACCGATGCGGATGATGCCGCGCTCGTCGAGGTCGGCGAGGACCTCCTCGGAGACGTTCGGGATGTCCCGGGTGATCTCCTCGGGGCCGAGCTTGGTGTCACGGGCGTCGACCTCGTGCTCCTCGATGTGGATCGAGGAGAGGACGTCGTCCTGCACGAGGCGCTGCGACAGGATGATCGCGTCCTCGTAGTTGTGGCCCTCCCACGGCATGAACGCCACGAGCAGGTTCTTGCCGAGCGCCATCTCGCCGTCTTCGGTGGCGGGACCGTCGGCGAGGACCTGGCCCTCGATGACGTGGTCGCCCTCGGAGACGACGACCTTCTGGTTGACCGAGGTGCCCTGGTTCGAGCGGGAGAACTTGTGCAGGCGGTACGTGTTGTACGTGCCGTCGTCGTTGGCGACCGTGATGTAGTCGGCCGACAGCTCCTGGACGACACCGGCCTTGTCGGCCTTGAGGACGTCACCGGCGTCGGTGGCACAGCGGTACTCCATGCCGGTGCCGACGAGCGGGGCCTCCGCCTTGATGAGCGGGACGGCCTGGCGCATCATGTTCGCGCCCATGAGGGCACGGTTGGCGTCGTCGTGCTCGAGGAAGGGGATCATGGCGGTCGCGACCGACACCATCTGGCGCGGCGAGACGTCCATGTAGTCCACGTCCGACGGCTCGACGTAGTCGACCTCGCCGCCACGCTTGCGGACCAGGACGCGCGGCTCGGTGAACTGCAGGTCGTCGTTGAGCGCGGCGTTGGCCTGCGCGATGACGAACCGGTCCTCCTCGTCGGCGGTGACGTAGTCGACCTCGTCGGTGACCTGGCCGTCGACGACCTTTCGGTACGGCGTCTCGATGAAGCCGAACGCGTTGACGCGGCCGTACGAGGCGAGCGAACCGATCAGACCGATGTTCGGGCCTTCGGGGGTCTCGATCGGGCACATGCGTCCGTAGTGGGACGGGTGCACGTCTCGGACCTCGAAGCCGGCCCGCTCGCGGGAGAGACCACCGGGGCCCAGCGCGGACAGACGACGCTTGTGCGTCAGACCCGAGAGCGGGTTGTTCTGGTCCATGAACTGGGACAGCTGGCTGGTGCCGAAGAACTCCTTGATGGAGGCGACGACCGGCCGGATGTTGATCAGGGTCTGCGGCGTGATCGCCTCGACGTCCTGGGTGGTCATCCGCTCGCGGACGACGCGCTCCATACGGGCCAGACCCGTGCGGACCTGGTTCTGGATGAGCTCGCCGACGTTGCGCAGACGACGGTTGCCGAAGTGGTCGATGTCGTCGGTCTCGACGACGATCTCGTTGCCGTTCTCGCCGATCGTCTCGGTCTCGCCCGCGTGGAGCTTCACGAGGTACTTGATCGTGGCGATGATGTCGTCGGTGGTGAGGATGCCGGCGTCGAGCGGCTCGTCGGCGCCGAGCTTCTTGTTCACCTTGTAGCGGCCGACCTTGGCGAGGTCGTAGCGCTTCGGGTTGAAGTAGAGGTTCTCGAGCAGCGTCTGAGCGGCCTCACGGGTCGGCGGCTCGCCCGGACGGAGCTTGCGGTAGATGTCGAGCAGCGCGTCGTCCTGGCCCTGGGTGTGGTCCTTCTCCAGGGTGGCGCGCATGGACTCGTACTCGCCGAACTCCTGGAGGATCTGCTCGGTGGTCCAGCCGAGGGCCTTCAGGAGGACGGTGACCGACTGCTTGCGCTTGCGGTCGATGCGGACGCCGACGAGGTCACGCTTGTCGATCTCCATCTCCAGCCAGGCACCCCGGGACGGGATGATCTTGGCGGAGAAGATGTCCTTGTCGGACGTCTTGTCGATGGAGGAGTCGAAGTAGACGCCCGGGGAGCGGACGAGCTGCGACACGACGACACGCTCGGTGCCGTTGATGACGAAGGTGCCCTTGTTGGTCATGAGCGGGAAGTCGCCCATGAAGACCGTCTGGGACTTGATCTCGCCGGTCTCGTTGTTGGTGAACTCGGCGGTGACGAAGAGCGGGGCGCCGTACGTGAAGTCACGGTCCTTGCACTCGTCGATGGAGTTCTTCGGCGGCTCGAAGCGGTGGTCGCGGAAGGTCAGCGACATCGACCCGGAGAAGTCCTCGATCGGGGAGATCTCCTCGAAGATCTCCTCCAGACCGGACTTCGTGGGGACGTCCTGTCCCGACTCAAGGGCAGCCTCGACGCGAGCCTTCCAGGCGGCGTTGCCGAGCAGCCAGTCAAAGCTCTCGGTCTGCAGCGCGAGGAGGTTCGGAACCTCGAGGGGCTCCTTGATCTTTGCAAAGGAGATGCGCAGCGGGGCGGTGCTTGCGCCGGTGTTCATGTTGTTCGAGGCGTTGCGCGAGGCGGCCAAGAGGGGGTCCTTCCGAGGGCTCGGACTCACTACGCGCGTACCGGTCCCCAGCAACGCTTCACGGCAGACGTTTCCTGAAGTGACCAAAAGGCCAGGTCAGACGGGGTCGGTCCACGAAGCTGATGCGAAGGTATGCCCCTGGTGACGGGCAGGGGGCAGCTAACAGGCAGCGCAAAGGGTCAGTGTAGCCACTTGGCTCACTGATGTCCAGGGCGACTGCTTCGCGACCCTCGTTGCTCTCAACTCCGCGGTACTCGCGCCGTGCGGCGCACCTCGATACTGCCCGTTCGGTCGTCGATCCATGCCTCGGAAACGGATCGTTGTGACGACGCGTCCTGAGAATTGCGCGCGGCGTGCCGTTCGTCAAGGCCCCCGCCCGCGAGCGGCGCACGGCGAAGATCACCATACTCCGCTTCCGGAGACCCGTACGACCCCCGCCACGCGGGTCCCGGGAACGCCGAAAGGCGACCACCCAGATGGATGATCGCCTTTCGTACCGCGAGCGTTACACGCTCAGCGGTGAAGAGTCGCTGCGCGCGACGAGGTGTTACTTGACCTCGACGGTGGCGCCGGCGCCCTTGAGGGCCTCGGCGGCCTTCTCGGCGGCGTCCTTGGCAACCTTCTCGAGGACCGGCTTCGGGGTGCCGTCGACGAGGTCCTTGGCCTCCTTCAGACCCAGGGAGGTCAGCTCGCGCACGACCTTGATGACCTGGATCTTCTTGTCACCGGCGCCGGTGAGGATGACGTCGAACTCGTCCTTCTCCTCGACCTCGGCAGCGGCGCCACCAGCGGCACCACCGGCGACGACGACCGGGGCGGCCGCAGCGGCGGTGACGTCGAACTTGTCCTCGAACGCCTTCACGAACTCGGAGAGCTCGATGAGGGTCATCTCCTCGAACTGCGCGAGCAGGTCTTCCTGAGAGAGCTTCGCCATGATGGGCGATCCTTCCACTAATTCGGCAGGTGCCGGATGTTCATGTGAGGCGGGCGTACAGACGGCCCGCTGCGACCCGCCGCGCCGTACCGGCGCCGCGGATCAATGCGCGAGCCGAATTACTCGGCACCGCCCTGCTCGGCCTGCTTGGCACGGAGCGCGTCCACGGTGCGGACGAGCTTCGACGGCAGAGCCTGGAAGAGCGAGGCAGCCTGAGACTGCTTGCCCTTGAAGGCGCCGGCCAGCTTGCTGAGCAGAACCTCGCGGGACTCGAGGTCCGCAAGCTTCTTGATGTCGTCGGCGGAGAGAGCCTTACCGTCAAGGACACCAGCCTTGATGATGAGGTTCGGGTTCTCCTTGGCGAAGTCACGCAGAGCCTTCGCCGACTCCACCGGGTCACCGGTGACGAAGGCGACCGCCGTCGGACCAGCGAAGTGGTCGTCCAGCGCGGTGATCCCAGCCTGGTTGGCCGCAATCTTGGTCAGCGTGTTCTTCACCACGGCGTACTGGGCGTTCTCACCGAGAGAACGACGCAGCGTCTTGAGCTGCGCGACGGTGAGACCCCGGTACTCGGTCAGCACCGCGGCGTTGGAGCTCTGGAACGCGTCCGTGAGCTCGGCCACCGATGCAGCCTTGTTGGGCGTCGGCATAGTGCGTCAGCCTCCTTCCGGGTGATGAGGACCGCTCAGAAGGGGCTGAACAAACGAAAACGCCCCGGGCGCAGGCGCACGGGGCTTAGCTCGACCTGATCGGGGTGAACCGAACCGGGAACTCTTCCACAGTCACCTGCGCGGGTCGCTCGCATCTCTCAGCGAATCCTTCGGCCACCGCGCCCTGACGGGCACAGCGACGACCAGCGGTCTTTGGCTTCTGTGGAAGCGTACGTGACGTCGGGCGTCAGGGGCAAATCAGCCCTCGGCGCCCGCGGCGTCCTCGGCGTCCTTCAGGCCCTCGCCCATGTCCTTGAGCATCTGGAACAGGTCGACGGTCTCGTCGGCCGGCGGGGCCTGGACGGCGGCCTTGGTGCCGTAGTCGCTGTAGTCGGCGCGGATGTTCACCTTGCCCTCGTCCATCTCCATGGCGATGTCCATGCGGGCCGGGTAGCCGTTCCCGTCGACCCAGACCTCGGTGTCGTAGCCCTTGAGACCGGTCTTCTTCACGTTCTCGACGAGCTGGGCGTGCTCCTCCTTGGAGAGGAGCTTCGAGGACTCGTTCGCCGCCAGCATCTGCTCGAAGGTGAGCGTGCCCTTGTAGTGCTCGGTCTCCATGCCGTTGACCTTCTCGGCACCGACGTGCTTGAGGTCCGGGGAGTCGAGCAGCAGGGCGAGCTGCTGGGCCGGGTCCTGGTTCATCTGGTCCAGGTTGCCGGTCATCTGCTTCTGGAGGGCCTTGTCGCCGGAGGCGTCGGCGGCCGCCTTCATGTCCAGCTTCATCCAGCGCTTGCCGTCCATCTCGGCGGCCTGCTTCTCGCCCATGTCCATGCACATGACGTTGCCGAGCATCAGCATGCGCATCTGCTCGGGGGCGTCCGGGCCGCCGGCGCTCAGCATGGAGCCCTTGATCGTGTAGTCCGCGACCATGGGGTCCCAGCCCTGCACGCCGGACATCTCCATCGTCCCGGACTCGGCGCCGACGCCCTCCATGCTCAGGGTCATCTTGACCTTGGCCGCCTTGGCCGCCGAGGTCTTCTCGTACGCCGCCGTCAGCACCTGCGTGACGTCCCCGGCCTTCGCCGCGCCCGCCGCCTTGCCGTCGCCCTCGTTACAGCCCGCGAGACCCGCCACGAGGCCCGCGGCGGTGAGCGCGACGCCGGCGCGCTTCCAGGTCGACTTGCCCATAGGTGTTCCCCACCCCTTGATCTTCGTCTTTGCGATCTTCGACTTTGCGTTCTCTTGAACCGTAACGCACCCGTACGACAGCGAGGACGCAATAAAAGCCGCCCCCCGTTCCTCCGGAGAGGAACGAGGGGCGGCTTGGGGACTGACTGCGTCAGAGCCGGAAGGCTCAGACCGCGGCCGGGTCCTCCTCGACGAGGAGGTTGCGGGTGCGGTTCGAGTCGACCGGGATGCCGGGGCCCATCGTGGTGCTGATGGCGGCCTTCTTGATGTAGCGACCCTTGGCGGCGGACGGCTTCAGACGGAGGATCTCCTCCAGGGCCGCGCCGTAGTTCTCCACCAGCTGCGTGTCGTCGAAGGACGTCTTGCCGATGATGAAGTGCAGGTTCGAGTGCTTGTCGACGCGGAACTCGATCTTGCCGCCCTTGATGTCGTTGACAGCCTTGGCGACATCGGGGGTCACGGTGCCGGTCTTCGGGTTCGGCATGAGACCACGCGGACCGAGCACGCGGCCGAGGCGGCCGACCTTGCCCATGAGGTCCGGGGTGGCGACCACGGCGTCGAACTCGTTCAGGCGCTGGCCCTTGGCGATCTCGTCGATCAGCTCGTCGG
Source organism: Streptomyces sp. NPDC058955 (assembly GCF_042741435.1). Taxonomy (NCBI): domain Bacteria; kingdom Bacillati; phylum Actinomycetota; class Actinomycetes; order Kitasatosporales; family Streptomycetaceae; genus Streptomyces; species Streptomyces sp. NPDC058955. The sequence continues at coordinate 24,471 of NZ_JBHYKM010000008.1, forward strand.
AGCCGACGATGTCGGCGCCCGCGGCGACCGCGGCCTCGGCACGCTCACCGGTCGCGAAGACCAGGACCCGGGCGGTCTTGCCGGTGCCGTGCGGAAGGTTCACGGTGCCACGGACCATCTGGTCGGCCTTGCGCGGGTCGACGCCCAGACGGAAGGCCACCTCGACGGTGCCGTCGAACTTGGTGGTGGAGGTCTCCTTGGCGAGACGCACGGCCTCGAGCGGGGCGTACAGCTTCTCCCGGTCGATCTTGGCGTCGGCAGCCCGGAGGGACTTGCTGCGCTTCACTTCTGCTCCTGTGATGTTTCAGGTGTGGAGTCGTGGTGCGGACCAAGCGCTGGTCCTACCACTGAGGTCACGAGGGGGGTGATCAGCCCTCGACCGTGATGCCCATGGAACGGGCGGTGCCGGCGATGATCTTCGACGCGGCGTCCAGGTCGTTCGCGTTGAGGTCGGGCATCTTCGTGGTGGCGATCTCGCGGACCTGCGCCTCGGTGATCTTGGCGACCTTGGTCTTGTGCGGCTCGCCGGAGCCCTTCTCCACGCCCGCGGCCTTGAGGATCATCTTGGCGGCCGGCGGAGTCTTGGTGATGAAGGTGAAGGAACGGTCCTCGTAGACCGTGATCTCCACCGGGATCACCCAGCCACGCTGCGACTCGGTCGCGGCGTTGTAGGCCTTGCAGAACTCCATGATGTTGACGCCGTGCTGACCGAGCGCGGGGCCGACCGGCGGGGCCGGGTTGGCCGCACCGGCGTTGATCTGGAGCTTGATGAGCCCCGTGACCTTCTTCTTCTTGGGAGGCATTGCTCTCTCCGGGTCCTAGTGAGAGTTTTCAGCCGATCCATCGGTTAAACGGTCTGGCGGAATACCCCACACAGATACCGGTTTTGGCGGCGCTCCCACAACCCGACCCGGTCTGCGGGGTTGTGAGAGCCCCTCTGACCTGTCCGGAAATCTGTGCTGGATCCCGAGAACGATCAGTTCTTCTGGATCTGGTCGAAGCTGAGCTCGACCGGGGTCTCGCGACCGAAGATCTCGACGAGGCCCTTGACCTTCTTCGAGTCCGGGTTGATCTCGTTGATCGTGGCCTGGAGGGTGGCGAAGGGGCCGTCGGTGACGGTGACCGAGTCGCCGACCTCGAAGTCGAGGACCTGGACCTCCAGCTTGCGGGCCGGAGCCGGCTTGCCCTCGGCCTCGGCGGCCTCGCGGGCGGCCTTCTCCTCGGCCTCCGGGGCGAGCATCTTGACGATCTCGTCCAGGGTCAGCGGGTACGGGTCGTAGGCGTTGCCCACGAAGCCGGTGACGCCGGGGGTGTTGCGGACGACGCCCCAGGACTCGTTCGTCAGGTCCATGCGGACGAGGACGTAGCCGGGGAGCTTGTTCTGCTTGACGTTCTTCCGCTCGCCGCCCTTGATCTGGACGATCTCTTCCTCGGGCACCTCGGCCTGGTAGATGAAGTCCTCGACGTTGAGCGAGACGGCGCGCTGCTCCAGGTTGGCCTTCACGCGCTTCTCGTAGCCCGCGTAGGTGTGGATGACGTACCACTCGCCGGGCAGGGTGCGCAGTTCCTCGCGGAGGGCGGCGACGGGGTCGACCGGGGCGGCCGGCTCGGCCTCCTCCTCGGTCTCCTCGACCTCGACGGCCTCGTCCTCGTCGGTCTCCTCGACCTCGTCGGCGAGCTCGGACTCGTCGTCCTCGGCGTCCTCGACGGCGGAGTCCTCGGCGGCCTCGTCCGCCGCGGCGTCCGCAGCCTCGGCCTGGTCCTCGTCCTCGTCGGCGGCCTCGATGACGTCCAGCTCGTCCTCGGCGGGCTCGGACTCGAAGGCGTCGTTCAGGTTCGCGTCAGACACGGTGGCTGCTTCTTCCTGCGATACAGATGGGGTGGAACAAAAAGTCAGCCGAAGACGTACTTGACTGCTTCCTGGAAGCCAAAGTCAATCACGGTGACCAGGCCGATCATCACGACCACGAAGACGATCACGACGGTGGTGTACGACGTCAGCTGGCTGCGGGTGGGCCAGACGACCTTGCGGAGCTCCGCGACGATCTGGCGGTAGAAAACGGCGAGACGGCCCAGGGGGCCCTTCTTCCCGCGCTTGCCGCCCTTGCGGCTCTTCTTCTTCGACTCAGCGGAGGCGTCGTCTTCGGCATCAGGCATGTCGATGGAGCCTACGGCGTCCGTCACGATCTCTCACCTGATTCCGGGTCGGCCGTGCCGCGCCCGGGTGGAGCCGCACGGCGGTGCAATGAAGTACGTACATGCGCACAACACCTGGCGGTGTGTGTAGCAGGGCCGGAGGGACTTGAACCCCCAACCGCCGGTTTTGGAGACCGGTGCTCTACCAATTGAGCTACGACCCTTTGCGGTGTCCCCCAACCTACCCCATCAGTGATCGGGTCGGTGCGGGCCAACGAGGAGTGAGTGTACGTGGTCTTGGGGCCTCACGTCGAACAGGAACCCCGACGACCTGCCGACGGGCCCCTTCCCGACCGGTATCGACCGCTCCTGTCCGCTCCCTGAAACCTGCGTGCCGGGCCGGGAAACGGTCTGGGACGATGGCCGTATGAGCGCTGCTACCCCTCCCACCGAGCGTCGGGTCTCCGCCCGGATCGGTGCGATCTCCGAGTCCGCCACCCTCGCCGTCGACGCCAAGGCAAAGGCCCTCAAGGCCGCCGGGCGCCCGGTGATCGGCTTCGGTGCCGGTGAGCCCGACTTCCCGACCCCGGACTACATCGTCGACGCGGCCGTCGAGGCCTGCAAGAACCCGAAGTACCACCGGTACACGCCGGCCGGCGGCCTGCCCGAGCTGAAGGCCGCGATCGCCGCCAAGACGCTCCGCGACTCCGGCTACGAGGTCGACGCCTCGCAGGTCCTGGTGACCAACGGCGGCAAGCAGGCGATCTACGAGGCGTTCGCCGCGATCCTCGACCCGGGCGACGAGGTCATCGTCCCCGCCCCGTACTGGACCACCTACCCGGAGTCGATCCGCCTCGCCGGCGGTGTCCCGGTGGAGGTCGTCGCCGACGAGACCACCGGCTACCGCGTCTCGGTGGAGCAGCTGGAGGCGGCCCGCACGGAGAAGACGAAGGTCGTCCTCTTCGTCTCCCCGTCGAACCCGACCGGCGCCGTCTACAGCGAGGCCGAGACCGAGGCGATCGGCCGCTGGGCCGTCGAGCACGGCCTGTGGGTCCTCACCGACGAGATCTACGAGCACCTGGTCTACGGCGGTGCGACCGCCGCCTCGCTGCCGGCGGTCCTGCCGGAGCTGCGCGACAAGTGCATCGTGGTCAACGGCGTCGCCAAGACGTACGCGATGACGGGCTGGCGCGTGGGCTGGATCATCGGCCCGAAGGACGTCGTGAAGGCCGCGACCAACCTGCAGTCGCACGCCACCTCCAACGTCTCCAACGTGGCCCAGGTGGCCGCGCTGGCCGCCGTCTCCGGGAACCTGGACGCGGTCGAGGAGATGGGGCGGGCCTTCGACCGCCGCCGCCAGACCATCGTGCGGATGCTCAACGAGATCGAGGGCGTCGTCTGCCCGACCCCCGAGGGCGCGTTCTACGTGTACCCGTCGGTGAAGGGCCTGCTCGGCAAGGAGATCCGCGGCAAGCGCCCGGAGACCTCGGTCGAGCTGGCCGCGCTGATCCTGGACGAGGCCGAGGTCGCGGTCGTCCCCGGCGAGGCGTTCGGCACCCCCGGCTACTTGCGCCTGTCGTACGCGCTCGGCGACGAGGACCTGGTCGAGGGCGTGTCCCGGATCCAGAAGCTGCTGGCCGAGGCCCGCGACTGACCGAGCCGTACAGGGCGGGCCCCGGTTCCTCCGGAACCGGGGCCCGTTTTTGCGTTCGGTCGGGTATCGATCGGGGAATCGCCGTGCATACCGCCAATCGGGTAAGGCAGGATCGGGCGATGGAGCACCCCCGCGATCTCACCCTGTTGCCCAAGGCCCACCTGCACCTGCACTTCACCGGTTCGATGCGGCCCTCGACCCTCCTCGAACTGGCCGACAAGTACGGGGTGCACCTGCCCGAGGCGTTGAAGAGCGGTACGCCCCCGCAGCTGCGGGCGACCGACGAGCGCGGCTGGTTCCGCTTCCAGCGGCTGTACGACATCGCCCGCTCCTGCCTGCGGTCCCCGGAGGACATCCAGCGGCTGGTGCGGGAGGCGGCGCAGGAGGACGTGCGGGACGGTTCGGGGTGGCTGGAGATCCAGGTGGACCCGACCTCGTACGCGCCGCACCTGGGCGGTCTGATCCCGGCCCTGGAGATCATCCTGGACGCGGTCGACTCGGCGGCCCGGGACACCGGGCTCGGGATGCGGCTGCTGGTCGCCGCCAACCGCATGAAGCACCCGCTGGAGGCGCGGACGCTCGCGCGGCTCGCGGTGCGGTACGCGGACCGGGGCGTGGTGGGCTTCGGACTCTCCAACGACGAGCGCCGGGGCATGGCCCGTGACTTCGACCGGGCCTTCGCGATCGCCCGCGAGGGCGGTCTGCTCGCGGCCCCGCACGGCGGCGAGCTGACCGGCCCGTCCTCGGTGCGGGACTGCCTGGACGACCTGCGGGCGGCCCGCGTCGGGCACGGCGTACGGGCGGCGGAGGACGAGCGGCTGCTGCGGAAGCTGGCCGAGCGGGGCGTGACCTGCGAGGTGTGCCCGGCGTCGAACGTCGCGCTGGGCGTGTACGAGAAGCACGAGGACGTCCCGCTGCGGACCCTCTTCGAGGCGGGTGTGCCGATGGCGCTGGGCGCCGACGACCCGCTGCTCTTCGGCTCCCGGCTGGCGGCCCAGTACGAGATCGCCCGCCGCCACCACGGCTTCACGGACGCGGAGCTGGCGGAGCTGGCCCGCCAGTCGATCCGGGCCTCGGCGGCCCCGGAGGACACCCGGGAGAAGCTGCTGTCCGGGGTGGACGACTGGCTGGCCGCGCCGGTGGCGTGACTAGAGGCTGACGCCGACCGTCACGGGCTCGTTGACGAGGGTGACGCCGAAGGCGGCGTGGACGCCGGCGACGACCTCACGGGCGAGGGCCAGCAGGTCCTCCGTGGTCGCCTCGCCGCGGTTGGTGAGGGCGAGGGTGTGCTTGGTGGAGATCCGGGCGGGCCCGGAGCCGTACCCCTTGGTGAAGCCCGCCTTGTCGATGAGCCAGGCGGCGGAGGTCTTGGTGTGGCCGTCGCCGGCCGGGTAGGCGGGCGGGGCGACGTCGGGGCCGAGCCGGTCGGCGACGCGCGTGAGGAAGGTCTCGTACTCCGCCGCCGTGAGGATCGGGTTGGTGAAGAAGGAGCCGGCGGACCAGGTGTCGTGGTCCTCGGGGTCGAGGACCATGCCCTTGCCGGCGCGGAGCCTCAGCACGGTCTCGCGGGCGTGGGCGAGCGGCACCCGCTCGCCGGCCTCGACGCCGAGGGCGCGGGCGGTCTCCGGATAGGCGATCGGCGCGGAGAGCCCGCCGGCGTCCTCCAGGGCGAAGCGGACGCGCAGCACGACGTACCGGTCGGGGTGCTGCTTGAAGAGGCTGTGGCGGTACGAGAAGGCGCACTCGGCGTTGGTGAGGGTGACGGTCTCCTCGGCCCGGCGGTCGTAGGCGACGACCTCGGTGATCGTGGCGGAGACGTCCTGGCCGTAGGCGCCGACGTTCTGGATCGGGGTGGCACCGGCCGAGCCGGGGATGCCGGCGAGGCACTCGACGCCGGCGAGCCCGGCCTCGACGGTGCGGGCGACGGCGTCCGTCCAGACCTCGCCCGCGGCGAGTTCGAGGCGGGTCCCGTCGCGGGAGAAGCCGGTGGTGGCGATGTGCAGGGCGGTGCCCTCGAAGCCCTTGTCGCCGATGACCAGGTTGGAGCCGCCGCCGATGACGAGCAGCGGGGTCCCGGCCGCGTCGGCCTCGCGGACCGCGGCGATCACCTCGTCGTCGGTGGTGGCCGTGACGAGCCGGGTGGCGGGGCCGCCGAGCCGGAAGGTGGTCAGGGGGGCGAGGGGGGCGTCCTTGAGCTGCTGCACGGGCTCAAGGGTACTCACGTGAGTACGCCGCCCCCCTGACCGAAGGCGTCGGTCAGGCCAGGCGTACGACGGCCCGGCTCATGCCCAGCACCTTCTGGCCCGCGCTGGTCGCGGTGAGGTCCACCCGGACCCGGCCGTCGTCGAGCTTGGCGGCGACCTTGGCGGAGACCTCGATCACGGCGCCGACGCCGTCGTTCGGGACGACGACCGGCTTGGTGAAGCGGACGCCGTACTCGACGACGGCGGCGGGGTCGCCGGCCCAGTCGGTGACGACGCGGATCGCCTCGGCCATGGTGAACATGCCGTGGGCGATGACGTCCGGGAGGCCGACCTCGACGGCGAACTTCTCGTTCCAGTGGATCGGGTTGAAGTCCCCGGAGGCGCCCGCGTACTGGACGAGGGTGGCGCGGGTCACGGGGAAGGTCTGCGCGGGCAGCTCGGTGCCGACCTCGACCTCGTCGTAGGCGATCTTCGCGGTCATGGTCATGCCTCCTCGGGGGCGCGGGAGACGAGCTTGGTCCAGGCGGTGACGACGTGCTCGCCGGTCGCGTCGTGGACCTCGCCGCGGATGTCCAGGATGTCGTTGCCGGCCAGCGACTTGATCGCCTCGATGGTGGAGGTGACCGAGAGGCGGTCGCCGGCGCGGACGGGCCGGGTGTAGGCGAACTTCTGGTCGCCGTGGACGACGCGGCTGTAGTCGAGGCCGAGCTGCGGGTCCTCGATCACCTGGCCGGCGGCCTTGAACGTGATGGCGAACACAAAAGTCGGAGGGGCGATCACATCGGGGTGGCCGAGTTCCTTGGCCGCCTCGGTCTCGGTGTAGGCGGGATTCGCGTCGCCGATCGCCTCGGCGAATTCGCGGATCTTCTCGCGGCCGACCTCGTAGGGCGCGGTGGGCGGATAGGTCCGTCCCACGAAGGACTGGTCGAGCGCCATGCCTCGATACCTCCTGTGATGTGGTGCCGACAAACGCCACGAGGCCGCCCCCTGGTGGGGACGGCCTCGTGAACGAGCCTGATTAGCGCGTCTCGCGGTGCGCGGTGTGCGAGTTGCAGCGGGGGCAGTGCTTCTTCATCTCAAGACGGTCCGGGTTGTTACGCCGGTTCTTCTTGGTGATGTAGTTCCGCTCCTTGCACTCCACGCAGGCCAGCGTGATCTTCGGGCGGACGTCGGTGGCAGCCACGTGAGTGCTCCTTGACGGACGGATGGATGGATGGGCGCACCCCCGCACTCGAAAGTTTGGGGGAGCATGAAAGAGTAGCCGATCGCAGGACCGACCCCACAATCGGCTACCGTGTGTAGCGGTGACCGGACTTGAACCGGTGACACAGCGATTATGAGCCGCTTGCTCTACCGACTGAGCTACACCGCTTTGATGTCGGTAGCCCCGCCCGAAGGCGGGATTCCCTACACCAGAGCCCCAATACGGAATCGAACCGTAGACCTTCTCCTTACCATGGAGACGCTCTGCCGACTGAGCTATTGGGGCGAGCGAGGAAGACATTACACGGTCTGCGGCCCATCACCCAAATCCGTTTCGTCCGCCCGCCCGGGCGGGCCGTCACCCCCGCCCCGTACGCCACTCGTGGACTCATCGGTACGACTATTGCGCTCCTCCTCGAAGGCGGCGCCGCCCGCCCCTAGGCTCTGCCCCACGCTGCGTGATCTCGATCTTGGTGACTTGGTGAGGAGCCCGATGTCGGCCGACAGCAAGCAGCCCCGTCAGCCCTCGGACGACGGGGGGCGCGCGGCGACCGAGGACGCGAACTCGCTCCTGCTGTCGAACGCGCGGCTGACCGACGGACGCACCGTGGACGTGCGTCTCGTGCGGGGCCGGATCGAGGCCGTCGGCACCGCGGGGAGCCTGAGCACCGCCGGCGCCCGGGTGGACCTGGCCGGCCATCTGCTGCTGCCGGCGCCGGCCGAGCCGCACGCCCACGCCGACACGGCGCTCTCCGCCGACACCCCCGGCCCGGTCTCGTACGCCCCCGAGGAGGTGCAGCGGCGGGCCACCGAGGCGGCGCTGCTCCAGCTCGGCCACGGGGCGACCGCGCTGCGGGCCCATGTGCGGATCGGCGGGGTGGACGCGCTCGGCCCGCTGGAGGCCGTCCTCCAGGCCCGGCGCTCGCTGCGCGGCCTGGCGGACCTGACCGCCGTGGCGGTCCCCCGGCTGCTCACCGGGGCGGCGGGCGCGGACGGGCTGGCGATGCTGCGGGACGCGGTGAAGATGGGCGCCGGGGTGGTCGGTGGCTGCCCGGACCTGGACCCGGACCCGACGGGGTACGTGGAGGCGGTGCTGGAGGTCGCGGCCGAGCACGGGGTGCCGGTGGACCTGCACACGGACGGCGACGACCCGGCGCGGCTCGCCCGGTTCGCGGCGATGGCGGGCGGGCTGCGGCCCGGAGTGGCGATCGGCCCGTGCGCGGGGCTGGCCAGGCTGCCGGAGGACGTGGCGGGCCGGACGGCGGACCGGCTGGCGGCGGCGGGCGTGACGGTGGTCTGCCTGCCGCAGGGCGGCTGCGCGGGGACCGAGCGGCGGGGTACGGCCCCGGTGCGGCTGCTGCGGTCGGCGGGGGTGCGGCTGGCGGCCGGCAGCGGCTCGCTGCGGGACACGGCGAACCCGGTGGGGCGCGGGGACCCGCTGGAGGCGGCCTTCCTGCTGGCCTCGCAGGAGGGGCTCGACCCGGCGGAGGCGTACGGGGCGGTGAGCGCCGCGGCGCGGCGGGCGATGGGCCTTCCGGAGGTACGGGTGGAGGCCGGTTTCCCGGCGGAGCTGGTGGCGGTGCGGGGCGAGCGGCTCGCGGGCGTGCTGTCGCTGGCGTACAGCCGGATCGTGGTGCACCGGGGGCGGGTGGTGGCGCGGACGAGCGCGGTGCGGGAGTACTGCGACTCGGCGGCGGCCCTCGACCTGCCCCGCCAGGCCAGGACCGATCCGGGAGGCCCGGCGGCCCGCTGAGCCGTACGGTCGGAACATGCGCATCGTCATCGCTGGAGGACACGGTCGGATCGCCCTGCGCCTGGAGCGGCTGCTCTCGGCGGGCGGACACGAGGCGGTCGGGCTGATCCGCCGCCAGGAGCAGGCGGAGGACCTGCGGGCGGCGGGCGCGGAGCCCGTCGTGCTGGATCTGGAGTCGGCTTCGGCGGAGGAGGTCGCGGAGGTCCTGCGGGGCGCGGACGCGGCCGTCTTCGCGGCGGGCGCGGGCCCGGACAGCGGGGCCGCCCGCAAGGAGACGGTGGACCGCGCGGCGGCGGTCCTGTTCGCGGACGCGGCGGAGCGGGCCGGGGTCCGGCGCTTCGTGGTCGTCTCGTCGATGGGCGCGGACGCCCACCACCCGGGCGACGACGTCTTCGACGTCTACCTGCGGGCGAAGGGCGCGGCGGACGACGCCGTCCGGTCCCGGACGGGCCTGGAGTGGACGATCCTGCGCCCCGGCATGCTCACGGACGACGCCGGCACGGGCCTGGTCCGCCTGGAGGCCGCCACGGGCCGCGGCCCGGTCCCCCGCGACGACGTGGCGGCGGTCCTCGCGGAGCTGGTGGACTCCCCCGGCACGGCCGGCCTGACCCTGGAACTGGTCTCGGGCTCGACCCCGATCGGGGTGGCGGTCACGGACGTGGCCGGCAACTGACCGCGGGCCCGCCCCCGGAAACGAGTGAAGGTCCCCGGTGCGAACACCGGGGACCTTCTTCACGTGGCGACGCCAGGATTCGAACCTGGGTAGGCTAAGCCGACGGATTTACAGTCCGCTCCCATTGGCCACTCGGGCACATCGCCATGGGTTGCTGCCTTGGTTCACCGCTGTTCTGCGGTGTTCCCCGGCAACGACGTAAACAATACCTGATCCCGCGGGGTGGTTCGCCACCGGATGGAGCGACGGGTGATCAGAGGTTCGGGCGGTGGCTCACCCCCTAGGCTTTGGGGGTACCCCACAGCACCCGAGCAAGGAGCCACTAGTCATGGCCGACTCCAGTTTCGACATCGTCTCCAAGGTCGAGCGGCAGGAGGTCGACAACGCCCTCAACCAGGCCGTGAAGGAGATCTCGCAGCGCTACGACTTCAAGGGAACCAACGCCTCGATCTCGTGGTCGGGCGAGAAGATCCTGATGCAGGCGAACGGCGAGGAGCGCGTGATGGCGATCCTCGACATCTTCCAGTCCAAGCTGATCAAGCGCGGGATCTCGCTCAAGTCGCTGGACGTCGAGGGTGAGCCGCAGCTGTCCGGCAAGGAGTACAAGCTCTTCGCGTCGGTCACCGAGGGCATCTCGCAGGAGAACGCCAAGAAGGTCGCGAAGACCATCCGGGACGAGGGCCCCAAGGGCGTCAAGGCGCAGGTGCAGGGCGACGAGCTGCGGGTCAGCTCGAAGAGCCGGGACGACCTGCAGGCCGTGCAGGCGCTGCTCAAGGGCAAGGACTTCGACTTCGCGATCCAGTTCGTGAACTACCGCTGATCCCGCGTCCGGCCGGTCAGGGTCGTGTCCGGAAGCCGCCAGCCGTGCGGCGGCGGGGCTCGCACACTGGAGGCATGGACGACATCACCGTGTACGCGTACGCCGACGGCCCCCTGGGCGAGATGCTGCTGACCGGGCAGGTCTCGACGGGGGGCCGCGCCGTGCTGCGGTCGCTCTCGCTGCCGGGGCAGAAGGGGGCCGTGGCGGTCGGGGACGGCTGGGTCCGCGACCAGGCGGCCTTCGCCGGGGTCGCGGCGCAGCTGGAGGAGTACTTCGCGGGGCGGCGGGAGCGGTTCGACGTGCCGCTGGCCGCGGACGCCGGGACGGAGTTCCAGCGGCGGGTCTGGGCGGCGCTGGAGGAGATCCCGTACGGGACGACCGTGAGCTACGGCGAGATCGGGCGGCGGGTCGGGGCCGGCGGGGCCGGGGTCCGGGCCGTGGGGACCGCGATCGGGCGCAATCCGCTGCTGGTGGTGCGGCCCTGCCACCGGGTGATCGGCGCGGACGGGAGTCTGCGCGGGTACGCGGCCGGGCTCGACCGCAAGCGGTCGCTGCTGGATCTGGAGGGAGCCCTCGCGTGACCGAGGGGCTGTTCCCGCGCGAGCGGGCGGAGCCGGCGCCGGGCGCGGTGCACGTGCCGGGGTGGCTGCCGGTCGAGCGGCAGCGGGAACTGGTCGAGGCCTGCCGGGAGTTCGGGCGCGGGCCGCTGGCGTACCGGCACACCGTGCTGCCCGGCGGGGGCGTGATGTCGGTGCGGTCGCTCTGTCTGGGGCGGCAGTGGGTCCCGTACCGGTACCTCGACTCCGTCGCGGTCGAACTGCCGGACTGGCTGGTCGCCTTGGGGCGGGCCGCGGTGGCCGAGGCGTACGGGGAGGACGGCGGTTTCGCGCCGGACACCGCGCTGGTGAACTTCTACGGGGACGGCGCCCGGATGGGCATGCACCAGGACAAGGAGGAGCGGTCCGGGGCGCCGGTGGTGTCGCTGAGCCTCGGCGACCGGTGCGTCTTCCGGCTGGGCAACGCCGAGGGGCGGGGGCGGCCCTGGAACGATGTGGAGCTGGGCTCGGGGGACCTGTTCGTCTTCGGCGGGGAATCGCGGTGGGTGTACCACGGCGTGCCGAAGGTGTTTCCTGGGACCGCCGATCCGTCGCTCGGGCTCACCGGGCGGCTCAACATCACTCTGCGGGAGACAGGTCGATCGTGACCACGGAAATGCGCCGGTCCCTCGGCGTCGTCGACGCCGTCGTCATCGGGCTCGGCGCCATGGTGGGCGCCGGGATCTTCGTCGCCCTCGGGCCGGCGGCCGGCGCCGCCGGGACCTCGGCCGGGCTGCTGACGGCGCTGGGTCTGGCCGCCGTGGTGGCGTACTGCAACGCGATGGCCTCGGCCCGGCTGGCCGCCCTGTATCCGGAGAGCGGCGGTACCTATGTGTACGGTCGCGAACGGCTGGGTCCCTTCTGGGGGTATCTGGCGGGCTGGGCCTTCGTGGTGGGCAAGACGGCCTCCTGCGCGGCGATGGCGCTGACCGTGGGGGCCTATCTGTGGCCGGACCAGGCGCACGCGGTCGCGGTGGCCGCCGTGGTGGCCCTGACGGCCGTCAACTACGGGGGCGTGCAGAAGTCGGCGCTGCTCGCGCGGGTGATCGTGGTGGGGGTGCTGGCGGTGCTCGCGGCGGTCGTCACGGCCTCGTTCGCGGGCGCCCCGGGGGGCCGGTCCGGGCTCGGCGGGGAGGTCACGGCGGGCGGGGTGCTCCAGGCCGCGGGTTTGCTCTTCTTCGCGTTCGCGGGGTACGCGCGGATCGCCACGCTCGGCGAGGAGGTGCGCGATCCGGCGCGGACGATCCCCCGGGCGGTGCCGATCGCGCTGGGGCTCGCGCTGGGTGTCTACGCCCTGGTCGCGGTGGCGGTGCTGGTCGCGCTCGGGCCGGTCGCGCTGGCCGACTCCGCCGCGCCGCTCGCCGACGCGGTCCGGGCGGCGGACGCCTCCTGGCTGGTGCCGGTGGTGACCGCGGGGGCGGCGGTGGCGGCGCTGGGCTCGCTGCTCTCGCTGATCCTCGGGGTGTCCCGTACGACGCTGGCGATGGCCCGGGACGGGTATCTGCCCGGCGGGCTCGCCGCGGTGCACCCGCGGTTCCGGGTGCCGCACCGGGCGGAGCTGGCGGTGGGCGCGGTGGTGGCCGTGGTGGCGGCGACGGCGGACGTGCGGGGCGCGATCGGCTTCTCGTCCTTCGGCGTCCTCGCCTACTACGGCATCGCCAACGCCTCGGCGTGGACGCTGGGCGGCCGGAACCGGGTCCTGGCGGCGCTGGGGATCGCCGGGTGCGCGGCGCTGGCCGGGGCGCTGCCGCTGGGGTCGGTGCTGGCGGGGGCGGGGGTGCTGGCGGCGGGCGTGGTGGCGTACGCGGTCAGTCGAGGACGACCCGGACACCCTCGGCCCTGAAGCCGTCGACCCATTCGCGGAAGGTGGCCGGGCGGGGCTCGGTGCGGAGCGGGGTGACGCCGAGGCAGGCGCGGGCGATGTCCGCGTGGTGCCAGATCAGGGTGCAGCCGGAGAGTTCGGCGCCGAGGGCGCGCGGGGAGCTGAAGGGGTAGGCGAGGCCGGGGCCGTGGACGGCCTCGGTGAGCGCGCAGACGAGGCCGTCCTCGTCGGTGATCCCCCGGCCGTCGAGCGTGTACGTGGCGCCGGGGACGGGTTCCGGAAGGTCGTACGAGCGGAGGCCGGCCTCGTGCCGCCAGACGGCGCGGGCGGCTCCGGTGAAGCGGCGCCAGGTGCCGGGCTCGGCGGGGCCGCGGCGGTCGTGGAAGAGGTCCCAGACCTCCCGGGTCCGCGGCGGTATCAGTCCGGTGCGGGGGAAGGCCACGGTGAGGTCGAGCAGGCCGTGGTGGCCGCGGGCGGCGTCCCAGCCGGTGACGGGGCCCGCCGTGCCCTCGTGCCGGTGGCTCCCGCTGCGGCGGAGGACCTGGTAGCGGAGCTCCTCGAAGCCCGGGGTGCCGGTGGCGAGGGCGTCGCGGAGGGCGCCGCGCGGGGAGCAGCCGAGGAAGGTGACCTCGGTGGGGAGGGGGTCGGGGCCGGGGAGCGGGATGAGGTGGGCGCAGGGGACCGCGCCGGTGGCGCCGCCGTGCAGGCGGCGCGGCGGGCCGGCCGCCTCGATGGTGACGACGTCGCCCCGGGCGTCGAGGACGCGGACGGCGGTGAACCGCCAGGGGCCGTCGGGGGTCTCGACGTCGAGGGTGCCGAGCGGGGCGGTGCCTTCGACGATGGCCTGGGTGACGGCGCGGGCCAGCTCGCCGCGGGGTTCGCAGCCGCGGAGTTCGTGGCGGAGGCGGGGGTGCGGGGCGGGGTCGCCGTAGAGGCCGTCGACGTCGTGGCAGAGGGCCAGCACGTGACGGCCGGAGAGCAGGGCGTAGCGCGGTTGGTGCACGGTGCGGCCGGCCTCAGAAGCCGGGGCGGCCGTACGCCTGGTCGGTGGGGACGATGTCCTTGCCGAGGGGCAGCAGGGAGACGGGGATGAGCTTGAAGTTCGCGATGCCGAGCGGGATGCCGATGATCGTGATGCAGAGCGCGATGCCGGTGACGATGTGGCCGATGGCGAGCCACCAGCCGGCGAGGACCAGCCACAGGACGTTGCCGACGCAGGAGGCGGCGCCGGCGTCGGGCTTGTCGACGACGGTGCGGCCGAAGGGCCAGAGGGCGTAGAGGCCGATCCGGAAGGCCGCGAGGCCGAAGGGGATGCCGATGATCGTGATGCAGAGGAGGAGGCCCGCGGCGAGGTAGCCGAGGAACAGCCAGAAGCCGGAGAGGACGAGCCATATGACGTTGAGGATGGTCTTCACGGACGGCGACCTGCCATCTCTTCGAGGCGAGCGATCCGCTCGGCCATGGGCGGGTGGGTCGAGAACATCTTGGACAGCCCCTGCCCCGGACGGAAGGGGTTCGCGATCATCATGTGGCTGGCGGTCTCGATCCGCGGCTCGGGGGGCAGCGGGAGCTGTTTGGTGCCGGCTTCGAGTTTCCGGAGGGCGGCGGCGAGGGCGAGGGGGTCGCCGGTGAGCTGGGCGCCGGAGGCGTCGGCCTCGTACTCGCGGGAGCGGGAGATGGCGAGCTGGATGATCGAGGCGGCGATGGGGCCGAGGATGACGATCATCAGGTAGCCGAGGAGGCCGGGTCCGTCGTCGTCGTTGGAGCGGCCGACGGGGATGAGCCAGGCGAAGTTGACGAGGAACATCACCACGGAGGCGAGCGCGCCGGCGACCGAGGAGATGAGGATGTCCCGGTTGTAGACGTGGCTGAGCTCGTGCCCGATGACGCCGCGGAGCTCGCGCTCGTCGAGGAGGGCGAGGATGCCCTCGGTGCAGCAGACGGCGGCGTTGCGCGGGTTGCGGCCGGTGGCGAAGGCGTTGGGGGCCTGGGTCGGCGAGATGTAGAGCCGGGGCATCGGCTGGCGGGCCTGGGTGGAGAGCTCCCGGACCATCCGGTAGAGGGCGGGGGCCTCGAATTCGCTGACGGGGCGGGCGCGCATGGCGCGCAGGGCCAGCTTGTCGCTGTTCCAGTACGCGTACGCGTTGGTGCCGATCGCGACGACGAGTCCGACGATCAGGCCCGTACGGCCGAAGAAGCTGCCGATGACGATGATGAGGGCGGAGAGCCCTCCGAGGAGTACGGCGGTCCTCAGCCCGTTGTGCCGGCGGTGCACGGTACGCCCTCCAAGTGGTGCGGCAGGGGAACCCTTTGCTTCGTGGTCCACGCGTCCAGTGGACCCTCACGTACTGGTCAACGCCAGGCGGGAGGCTGCGGTTCCCCCGGCCGCACCGGGGGCGTGTTGCGCCGTTCGGGTGATCCTGGCCCGGGTCAGCGGGCGGCGGGGATCTTCTCCAGGTCCGCGCCCGCGCGGGTGGGCTCGACCTCGCTGGTGCAGTGGGCGCAGCGGGTGGCGATGGCGGGGATCTCGGTGAAGCAGCGGGGGCAGTCGCGCTTCTCGGACTTGGGGTCGGCCGCCTCCTCCTTGGCGAACCTCTCCTGGACCTTCGCCATGGGGACGACGAAGAGGAAGTAGAGGACGAGCGCGGTGATGACGAAGGCGATGGTGGCGGAGATCGCGAGGCCGTAGGGGAAGACGGTCTTGCCGACCTGGAACCTCGCCTCGCTGAAGTCGCCGACGGAGCCGGTGGCGAGGCCGATGAGCGGGGTGATGAACGCCTTGCTGAAGCCGGTGACGACGGCCGTGAACGCCGAGCCGACGGCGAGGCCGATCGCCATCGAGACGACGTTCCCGCGAAGTATGAAGTCCTTGAATCCGTTCAGCACGGCGTGTTGCTCCTAGGGGGTTTCCGTGGGGGGTCAGAAGAGGCCGGCCGTGGCGAAGCGGAGGGCGAACTGCGGGTAGCCCGACAGGACGGCTCCGACGACGGCGGTCAGCGCGATCGCCAGGGTGACGGGCGTGGGGGCCCGGCGCGGTTCGGCGGGGGGCGCGCCCTCCGGGGTGCGGAAGAGCAGGGCGGTCCACCGCAGGTAGTACGCGAGGCCGATGACGACGTTGACGCCCATGACCACGGCCAGCCAGCCGAGGCCCGCGTCGACGGCCGACGAGAACACGGTCACCTTGGCGAAGAGGCCGATGATACCCGGGGGCAAACCGGCCAGATTCAGGAGGAAGAAGGCGAGCGCGAGGGCGGCGGCGGGGCTGGTGGCGTAGAGGCCGGCGTGGTCGGCGATCCGCTTGCCGGGGTGGGTGCGGGCGACGAGGGCGACGACCGCGAAGGCGCCGAGGTTCACCACGGCGTACATGAGGGCGTACGCGACGGTGGCGCCGATCTGGTCGTCGCCGGAGTACGCGGCGGCGGCGATCGGCACCAGGAGGTAGCCGGCCTGGGCGACGGAGGACCAGGCGAGCAGCCGGATCGCGCTCCCCGCGCGCGTGGGGTCCTGCCGGAGCGCGGCGACGTTGCCGGCGGTCATGGTGAGGGCGGCGAGGACGGCGAGGGCGGGGCCCCAGACGTCGGCGTACGCGGGGAAGGCGACGACCGTCACCAGGATGAGGCCGGTGAAACCGACGGCCTTGCCGACCACCGACAGGTAGGCGGCGACGGGCAGCGGGGCGCCGCTGTAGGTGTCGGGGACCCAGAAGTGGAAGGGGACGGCGGCGACCTTGAAGGCGAAGCCGACGAGGGTGAGGGCGACGCCGGCCTCGGCGAGGGTCTGGAGCTGTCCGGGCACCTCGTCGAGGCGGGCGGCGATCTCGGTGAGGTGGAGGGTGCCGGTGGCCGCGTAGACGAAGCTGACGCCGAGGAGGGTGACGGCGGTGGCGGTCACCGAGGAGAGGAAGAACTTGAGGGCGGCCTCGCTGGAGCGCCGGTCGCCGCGCTTGAGGCCGACGAGGGCGAAGGCGGGCAGCGAGGCGACCTCCAGGGCGACCACGAGGGTGGCGAGGTCGCGGGAGGCGGGCAGCAGGGCGGCGCCGGCGGCGGAGGAGAGCAGCAGGAACCAGTACTCGCCGGCCGGGAGCTTCGCGCGCGTGGCGGGCAGCGAGAGCAGCGCGGTGAGGAGGGCGCCGCCGAGCACCAGGAGCTGGATGACCAGGGTGAAGTGGTCGGCGGTGTAGCTGCATCCGGCGGTCTGGGCGTGGCTGTCGGTCTGGGCGCCGGCGGTGAGGCAGAAGGTGGCGCGGTCGCCGGAGCGCAGCGGCAGGAGCAGGGCGAGGGCGGCGGCGAGGCCGGTGAGGGAGATCCAGCCGAGGAGCTGCTTGCGCTCGGCGGGGACGAAGAGGTCGGCGACGAGGACGCCGAGCGCGACCAGGGCGGTGAGCGTCGGGGGCGCGATCGTCAGCCAGTCGACGGACTGGACGAGAGAGGCGTCGGCGGTGATCACTGGGTGCCTCCCGCGAGGAGCTGCTGGACGGCCGGGTCGGTGAGGCCGAGGAGGACCGCGGGCCAGAGTCCGGCGAGGACGGTGAGGGCGACGAGCGGGGTCCAGGCGGCCAGCTCGTACGGCTGGACGTCGGCGAGCTCCGGTTCGCCGGCCGGGCGGGGGCCGCCCATGCAGACCCGGCGGACCACGATCAGCAGGTAGGCGGCGGTGAGCAGGGTGCCGAGGCCGCCGAGGGCCATGAAGACGAGGTACGCGGGGCGGCTCAGCCCGTCGGCGGGGTCGAAGGCGGCGAACAGGGCGAGCATCTCGCCCCAGAAGCCGGCCAGGCCCGGGAGGCCGAGGGAGGCGACGGCGGCGAAGGCGAGAAGGGCGCCGAGGCGGGGGGCGCGGCCGTAGAGGGCGGCGCCGGTGGCTCCGGCGAGGGTGTCGAGGTCGGCGGTGCCGTACCGGTCCTTCACGGCGCCGACGAGGAAGAACAGCAGGCCGGTGATGAGGCCGTGGGCGATGTTGGCGAAGAGCGCGCCGTTGACGCCGGTGGGGGTCAGGGTGGCGATGCCGAGGAGGACGAAGCCCATGTGGCCGACGGAGGAGTACGCGATCAGCCGCTTGAGGTCGCCCTTGGCGCCGGGCCGCGCGAGCGCGAGGCAGGCCAGGGAGCCGTAGACGATGCCGGCGGCGGCGAAGGCGGCCAGGTAGGGGGCGAGGGTGTGCATGCCGTCGGGGGCGATCGGCAGCGCGATGCGGACGAACCCGTAGGTGCCCATCTTGAGGAGCACGCCGGCGAGGAGGACCGAGCCGACCGTGGGGGCGGCGGTGTGGGCGTCCGGCAGCCAGGAGTGCAGCGGCCACATCGGGGTCTTCACGGCGAGCCCGATGCCGATCGCGAGAACGGCGGTGACCTGCACCGATGTGGTCAGTCCGCGGCCGTTGTCGGTGGCGAGCGCCACCATGTCGAAGGTGCCCGCCTTGATCCCGATCAGGAGCAGGCCGAGCAGCATGACCACGGAGCCGAGCAGCGTGTAGAGGATGAACTTCCCGGCGGCGGCGCGGCGGCCCTCGCCGCCCCAGCGGGCGATGAGGAAGTACATCGGGACGAGGACCATCTCGAAGGCGAGGAAGAAGAGGACCAGGTCGAGGACGGCGAAGGTGGCGAGGGTGCCGGCCTCCAGGACGAGCAGCAGCGCGACGAACGCCTTCGGGGACGGGCCCGTGGGCGGCTTGGAGTAGGAGTACAGCGCGCACAGGAAGGTCAGCAGCGCGGTCAGCACCAGGAGGGGGAGCGAGATGCCGTCGACGCCGAGGTGGATCCGCACGTCGAGTGCCTTGATCCAGCTGATGTCGGTGGTGGCCTGCATCCGCGACGGGTGGTCGTGGTCGAAGCCCAGGGTGAGGACGAGCGCGGCGAGGAGGATCGCGCCGGTGACGGTGACGCCGTGGCGGAGCACCGCCTGCTCGGGCGACTTCCCCTTCAGTCCGGGCGGGGCGGGCAGGAGCGCGGCGGCGGGGGGGGGGGGGGGGGCCCCGCCGCCCCCCCCCGCCGGGGCCGCCCCCGCCACAAGGCCGTCAGAGTCGGCCCCCCCCCCGGCGGGCCGCGTGGCGGGGGGGGGGGGGGGCGGGCGGGGCGCTCGCGCGGGGTGGGGGGGGGGGGGGGTGCGGGGGGGGGGGGGGGGGGGGGGGGGGGGGGGGGGGCGGTGGGGGGCGCCCCCACGACGACGAACGCGAGGAGGAACTGCATCACGGATTCGCTGATATCGATCACGGCTCACGCTCCGGCGAAGGCGTTGGCGAGGGCGACGGCGGCGATCGCCAGGACGACGGAGCCGGCGAGCAGGGCGCTGAGGTAGGTCTGCGTGTTGCCGGTCTGGCCGCGGCGGACCAGCCATCCGAGGCCCTTGGCGGTGCCGGCGGCGCCGCTCACATAGGTGTCGACGACCTCGCGGTCCAGGAAGCGGACCAGGGAGGCGGCGCCGAGCACGGGGCGGACGAACACCTTCCGGTAGAGGGCGTCCAGGTGGAAGCCGTCGGCGGCCGGGCCGTACAGCGGGCCGAGGAGGGCGCGGCCGGGGTCGGCCGGGTCCTCTGCGGGGTGCGGCAGGTGCAGCGCCTCGGCCTCGACCAGACCGGCCTCGGCGTCCGGGTGGGCGACGTGCGGGGCCTTGACGGCGGGTACGGCCCTGGCGGCGAGGGTGCGCCAGACGGCGTAGGTGACGGCGCCGCCGGCGACGGCGAGGCCGGTGCCGAGCACGGCGGTGGTGAGGGTCGGGGTGAGGGCCTCGCCGTCGAACCAGTCGTCCAGGAAGGCGGCGCTCAGGCCGAAGCCGAGGGACGGGATCGCGAGGACCCACAGGACGGCGGTCATGGCGATCGGCTGCCTGCCGTGGTCCGGGGCCTCCGCGCCGTGGCCGCGGAAGGTGCGGAGCCAGAGGCGGAGCGCGTACGCGGCGGTGAGGAGGGCGGTCAGCAGGCCCGCGACGAGGACGGTCCAGCCGGCCCCGGCGGGGACGCCGGGCCGGTCGCCGAGCGCGGTGTGCTCGGCGGCGACCAGGACCGCCTCCTTGGAGAAGAAGCCCGCGAAGGGCGGGATCGCGGCGAGCGCGAGGAGGGCGACGGTCATCGTCCAGTACGCGTCGGGGATCCGCTTCGCCAGGCCGCCCATCCGGGACATCGCGGTGAGCGAGTTGGTGCCGGCGGCGTGGATGACCGCGCCGGCGGCGAGGAAGAGCAGCGCCTTGAAGGCGGCGTGCGAGAGGAGGTGGAAGACGGCGGCGCCCCGGTCGCCGACGGCGAGCGCGCCGGCCATGTAGCCGAGCTGGCCGATCGTCGAGTAGGCGAGGACCCGCTTGATGTCGTCCTGGGCGAGCGCGGCGAGCGCCGAGCCGACCATGGTGACCGCGGCCATCACGGCGAGCACGGTCAGCGCGGCGGCGGAGGCGGCGAAGACCGGGAGCAGCCGGGCGACGAAGTAGATGCCGGCGGCGACCATGGTGGCCGCGTGGATGAGCGCGGAGACCGGCGTCGGGCCGGCCATGGCGTCGGGGAGCCAGGTGTGCAGCGGGAACTGCGCGGACTTGCCGGCGACGCCGGCGAGGAGCAGCAGCGCCACCACGGTGGGGTGGTCGAGGCCGCCGCTCGCGACGGTGGACAGGATGCCGTCGATGCGGAAGGTGCCGGCGTCGGCGGCGAGGGCGAAGAGCCCGAAGAGGAAGGGGACGTCGCCGAGCTTGGTGACGAGGAACGCCTTCAGGGAGGCGGACCGCGCCTCGGGGGTCTCCCAGTAGTGCCCGACGAGGAAGTACGAGCAGATGCCCATGATCTCCCAGCCGACCAGGAGCACCATCAGGTCGCCGGAGTAGACGACGAGGAGCATCGCGGCGGTGAAGAGGGAGACCAGCGCCGCGTACGAGGGGTAGCGGGGGTCCTCGCGGAGGTAGCCGGTCGAGTAGATCTGCACGCAGCTCGCGACCAGGCCGACCAGGACGGCGACGAGGGCGGCGAAGCCGTCGATGTGGACGCCCAGGGTGATCGGCACGGAGCCGGTGGGGGTCAGCTCGGTGGCGGCCTCGATCACCGTGTTCCCGCCCTGGCGGATCGCGACGAGGACGGCGAGGACGGCGGCGGCGAGCGTCGGCAGCACGGCGAGCGGCCGGACGAAGCCGGGCGCGGTGCGGCCGACGGCGAGCCCGGCGGCGGCGCCGAGGAAGGGCAGCAGGGGGACGAGGACGGCGAGGGTCGTGGTGGTCACGCGGCGGCCTCGGCCTTCTCGTCGGTGCTCTCCGGGGTCTCCCCGGTCTCCCCGGTCTCCGCCGTGTCGCGGAGCCGGTCGATGTCGGCCGTGCCCCGGTTGCGGTAGACCATCAGGACGATGGCGAGGCCGATGCCGATCTCGGCCGCCGCGACGGCGATGGTGAAGAGGGTGAGGGCCTGGCCGGCGTGGAGGGCGTCGCGGAGCCAGACGTCGAAGGCGACCAGGTTGAGGTTGACGGCGTTGAGCATCAGCTCGACCGACATCAGGACCAGGATCGCGTTGCGGCGGGCGAGGACGCCGTACAGGCCGACGCAGAAGAGGAGCGCGGCGAGGACGGCGGGGTAGGCGAGGTGCATCAGTCCCGCTCCCCTTCCGGCTTCTTGCGGGACAGGACGATGGCGCCGACCAGGGCGGCGAGCAGCAGCACCGAGAGCGCCTCGAAGGGCAGCACCCAGTGCCGGAACAGGATCTCGCCGGTCACGCCGGTGGAGCCCTGCGCGGGCCCGTCCAGCTCGATCCAGGTCGTGCGGAAGGCGTCGGCGACCACCCAGACGAGGGCCGCCGCGGCGGCGACCGCGACGGCGAGGGCGACCGGCCGGTTGCCGGAGTCGGCGTCCGGGGAGCGGCCGATCGGGGCCTTGGTCAGCATGAGCCCGAAGAGGAGGAGGACGACGACGGAGCCGACGTAGATCAGGACCTGCACCCAGGCGATGAACTCGGCGGTCAGCAGGAGGTACTCGACGGCGAGGCCGCCGAGCGCGACCACCAGCCAGAGCGCGGCGTGCACGAGCTGCCTGGTGGTGACGGACACGATCGCGGCGCCGAGGGTGACGAGGCCGACGAGGAGGAAGGCGATCTCGACGCCGGAGGGCGAGAGGAAGCCGTGGCTCTGTGCTGCCAGGTTCACTGCGGGCCCTCCTGCTGCTGGGTGGCCTCGGCGGCGGCCTGGGCCGCGGCGGCCTTCTCGGCGGCCTTGCGGGCGGCGGCGATCTCCTTGGGCTCCTCGGCCGCCGGGTCGAGCGCGGGCGGTTCGGGGACGGTCCACATCCACTCGCGGAGCTTGTCCCGTTCGTGGGTGAGCTCCAGGATGTCGGTCTCGGCGTACTCGAACTCCGGCGTCCAGAAGAGGGCGTCGAAGGGGCACACCTCGATGCAGATCCCGCAGTACATGCAGAGGGAGAAGTCGATGGCGAAGCGGTCGAGGACGTTCCGGCTGCGCTCGCGGCCGCCGGGGGCGGCGGCCGGGACGGTCTCCTTGTGGGAGTCGATGTAGATGCACCAGTCGGGGCACTCGCGGGCGCACAGCATGCAGACCGTGCAGTTCTCCTCGAACAGCGCGATCACCCCGCGCGACCGGGGCGGCAGCTCGGGCTGCGCGTCCGGGTACGGGGCGGTGACGCTCCTGCGGGTCATGGTGCGGAGGGTGACGGCGAGGCCCTTGGCGAGGCCGGAGCCGGGGATCTTCGGGGACATCTAGCTGATCGCCACCTTCACGATGCCGGTGAGCGCGATCTGCGCCAGGGCGAGCGGGACGAGGGTCGTCCAGGCCAGCTTCTGGAGCTGGTCCTCGCGGAGCCGGGGGTAGCTCACCCGCAGCCAGATGACGACGAAGGCGAGGACGGCGGTCTTCAGGAGCGTCCACAGCCAGCCGAGGCCGTCGGCGCCCCCGGGGCCGTGCCAGCCGCCGAGGAAGAGGACGGTGGTGAGGCCGCACAGGACGACGATGCCGGCGTACTCGGCGAGCAGGAAGAGCGCGAAGCGGAGGCCGGTGTACTCGGTGTACGCGCCGAAGATGATCTCCGAGTCGGCGACCGGCATGTCGAACGGCGGGCGCTGGAGCTCGGCGAGGCCGGCGACGAAGAAGACCAGCGCGCCGACGATCTGCCACGGCACCCACCACCACTCGAAGGCGTCGAGGACGCCGGTGAGGGAGACGGTGCCGGCCGCCATCGCGACGGACGCGGCGGCGAGCAGCATCGGCAGCTCGTACGCGAGCAGCTGGGCGGCGGTGCGGAGGCCGCCGAGGAGCGAGAACTTGTTGGCGGACGCCCAGCCGGCCATCAGGCTGCCGAGCACGCCGACGCCCATGACGGCCAGCACGAAGAAGATGCCGGCGTCGACGAGCGCGCCGACGGCGCCGTCGCCGGGGCCGACCGGGATCGCGACGAGGACGAGCAGGTACGGGAGGAGGGCGACGGCCGGCGCGAGCTGGAACACCCGCCGGTCGGCGTCCTTCGGGACGACGTCCTCCTTCTGCGCGAACTTCACGCCGTCCGCGACGAGCTGGGCCCAGCCGTGGAAACCGCCGGCGTACATGGGGCCGAGCCGCCCCTGCATGTGGGCCATCACCTTGTGCTCGGTCTGCCCGACGACCAGCGGCAGCACGAGGAACGCGGCGAAGACGAGCAGGAGCCGGACGGCGACGTCGAGTGCGTCGTTCACGCGGGATCGCCTCCGGCGGGGTCGGGGGTGGTGTCGGGGTCGGTGCCGCTGCCGTCCGCGGCGGGCTTGTCACCAGCGGCGGGCTTGGCCTCGGGGGTGGGCTCGCCCGCGGCGGGCTTCGCGTCGGGCGCGGGCGCGTCCGGGGCGGCCTCGTCGCCTGCGGCGGGCTTCGCCTCCGGCGCGGGGGTTTCGGGGGTTTTCGGGGTGTCGTCGAAGGCCGGGCGGGCGTGGTGCCAGGGGGCGTCCGCGCTGCGGGTGCGGGGCGGCGGCGAGGCGGCGGCCGGGGGCTCCCCGGCCTGCTCCGCCTGCTGGCTCGCCGAGCCCTGGCTCGCGCTGCGCATGCGGCGCGGGGTGCCCGGGGCCGTCTGGCTCGCGGAACCCTCGGACGCCGAGCGCGTGCGGCGGGCCGGGGGCGCTCCGGTCTCGGGGGTCGCCTGAGCCTCCGGGGCCGCCTGGCTCGCGGAACCCTCGGACGCCGAGCGCGTGCGGCGGGCCGGGGGTGCTCCGGTCTCGGGGGTCGCGGGAGCCTGCGGGGCCTCGGGGGCAGCCGGGGTGGCCGACACCTCCGGAGCCGCCTGGCTCGCGGAGCCCTGGGAGGCCGTGCGGGCGCGGCGGGGGGCCGGGGTCTCCTGGGTCGGCGTGCCTTCCGCCGTGGTGCGGGTGCGGCGGGGGCGGTCGGCGGCGGCGGCTCGGGCGGGGCGTTCGGGGGCCGGGGGGAGCTGGCCCTTGAGGGGGCCCCATTCGTTGGGGTCGGGGACGCCCGGCGGGAGCATCTGGCGGCGCTTGGGGCCGCCGTCGTGCGCCTCGCCCGGCTCCTTCGCGCCCGGCCACGCCTTGGCGACGCGGGCCGCGAGGACGAAGTCCTTGCGCAGCGGGTGGCCCTCGAAGTTCTCGGGGAGGAGGAGCGGGGTGAGGTTCGGGTGGCCCTCGAAGACGACGCCGAACATCTCGTGGGTCTCGCGCTCGTGCCAGGCCGCGCCCGCGTACACGCCGATGGCGGTGGGGAGCGAGGGGGCCTCGTGGGGCACGGTGGTGCGCAGCAGCAGGCGCCGCACCCGGCCGGTCTCCAGGGCGACGACGTGCGCGCAGACGCGGAAGCCGGTGCCGGGCTCGTCCACCGCGCTCAGCCAGTCGAAGTAGGTGCAGCCCAGCTCGTCCCGGGCGGTCCGCAGCGCGTCGAGCCAGTCCGTGGCGGGGACGTCGACGGTCAGCAGGTCGTACGCCCGCTCCGCCGCCGCCTCGTCGCCGAAGAGGTCCGTCACGGCTTCGGGAAGGGAGTCGTAGCGGTTCATCGGTCGTCGCCTCCCGGCGGCGGGGTGACCAGCCCGCTGGTCAGCTGGGCGACGGACGCGCCGGCGCCGCCGTACCGCTCGCCGAGCGACTCGCGGGCGATCTTCTCCTGGAGCTTGAGGATGCCCTGGAGGAGCGCTTCGGGGCGGGGCGGGCAGCCGGGGACGTACACGTCGACGGGGATGATCTGGTCGACGCCCTTGGTGACGGAGTACGAGTCCCAGTAGGGGCCGCCGCAGTTCGAGCAGGCGCCGAAGGAGATGACGTACTTGGGCTCGGGCATCTGCTCGTACAGCCGCTTCACGGCCGGCGCCATCTTGTCCGTCACCGTGCCGGAGACGATCATGAGGTCGGCCTGGCGCGGGCCCGGGGCGAAGGGGATCACGCCGAGGCGGATGAAGTCGTGGCGGGCCATCGACGCGGCGATGAACTCGATCGCGCAGCAGGCGAGGCCGAAGTTGAACACCCAGAGGCTGTAGCGGCGGCCCCAGTTCAGGACCACCTTCATGGGCTCGGGGGCCAGGCGGGAGAGCGTTCCCAGCTTCGGCGCGGGCAGGGGCACGGCGCCCCCTGCGGGTGTTACGTCCATGCCAGGACGCCCTTCTTGTACGCGTAGAGCAGGCCGACGGCCAGGAAGCCGAGGAAGACGAACATCTCGACGAGGGTGGTGGCGCCGTAGCCGGGCGCGGCGAAGACCGTCGCCCACGGGAAGAGGAAGATCGAGTCGACGGCGAAGATCACGTAGAGGAAGGCGTAGACGTAGTAGCGGACCTGGGTGTGGGCCCAGCCCTCCCCCACGGGGTCGACGCCGCACTCGTAGGTGAGCAGTTTCTCCGGGGTCGGCACGACGGGCCGGAGCAGCCGGCCGGCGCCGAAGGCGACCGCGACGAAGAGCACGCCGACGACGGCGAGCAGGCCGACGACGGAGTACGTATCGAAATAGTCCGCCGCGACTACGGTCGGTTCCCGCACGTCCGCCGCCCCTCAGTCCCTCGCCGCCGTTTTCACGGACGCGAGTCTAGGCCCTGCTAAAAGGAGCGTAAGCAGGCACGGGTGGGGTTATCCCCCGGGGCCGACACCCACCTCCCCCATGGCCCGCAGGGGTCGGGGGGCGGCAGGCTGAGGGCATGACCGCTGATCACCCGAGCCCTCCCTCCCCCGCCGTCGCGGCCGTGGACCCGCCCGCGCGGCGGCGGACCGCGTACGGGAAGGAGACCTGGAAGGAGATCTCCTTCCTCCTCCTGAACCTGCCCACCGCCCTCGTGGGCTTCGTCTACGCCGTCACCTCCGTGGTCGTCGGGGTCGCCCTGTCGGTCACCGTGATCGGTCTGCCGCTGCTGGCGGCGGGACTGGCGGGGGCGCGCGGGATCGGGCGGTCCGAGCGGGCGCGCGCCCGGGGGCTGCTGGACGTGGAGGTGGCCGAGCCGTCGCCGCTGCCGCGGGCCGGCGGCGCGCTGCCGTGGCTGTGGACGCGGCTGAAGGACCCGGTGGCGTGGCGGACGCAGCTGTACGGGCTGATCCGGCTGCCGTGGGGGGTGGTGACCTTCGCCGTCACCCTGGTGTCGCTGGTGGCGCTGTGGCCGGTGCTGCCGTTCATCGCGCGGGGCCTCGCGGCGGCGGACCGGGGCATGGTGCGGGGTCTGCTGTCGCCGTCGGACGAGCTGGAGCGGCGGATCGCCGAGCTGGAGTCGGACCGGGGCGTGGTGGTGGACACGGCGGCGGCGGACCTGCGGCGGATCGAGCGGGACCTGCACGACGGCGCCCAGGCACGCCTTGTGGCGCTGGCGATGGGGCTCGGCCTGGCGAAGGAGAAGCTGCACGAGGACCCGGACGCGGCGGCGGCGATGGTCGCGGAGGCGCACGGCGAGGTGAAGCTGGCCCTCCAGGAGCTGCGGGACCTGGCGCGGGGCATCCATCCGGCGGTGCTGACCGACCGGGGGCTCGGGGCGGCGCTGTCGTCGCTGGCGGGGCGGTGCACGGTGCCGGCGACGGTGACCGTCGATCTGGACGAGCGGCCCGCGGAGGCGATCGAGGGGATCGCGTACTTCACGGTCTCGGAGCTGCTGCAGAACGTGTCGAAGCACGCCCGGGCCCGGTCGGCCTCGGTGGAGGTGTGGCGGGCGAAGGACCGGCTGCTGCTCCAGGTGCGGGACGACGGTGTCGGCGGGGCCCGGCTCGACGGCGGCGGCACGGGTCTGGCCGGTCTCGCGGAGCGGCTCGGCGCGGTGGACGGCGTGCTGGTCGTGGAGTCGCCGGAGGGCGGCCCGACGACGGTGACGGCGGAGCTGCCGTGGCGGGCGCGGCGGGGCTGAGGCCCGCGCGCCCTCCCGTGGGGGTGGGGTTATCCCCCCTCGGGAGACGCCGACCCGCCTCATGGTGCGGAGGGGGTGCCGGACGGAACCCTGGAGTCGTACCCACCGAAGCTCCCTTTCCTCCTCCCCTCTCCCCTCCTCACCAGTGAAGGACGTCCCGATGGCATCGCCGCTCGTTCCCTCCGCCCTTCGGGCCCCCTTCCAGGGGCGGACCTGGCGGGCCTTCCTGTTCACCCTGGTCGGGCTGCCGCTGAGCGTGGTGGCGTTCTCGCTGGCGGTCTCGCTGACCGCGACGGGCGCCGGGCTGCTGATCACCTTCCTGGGGGTGCCGGTGCTGGCGGCGGCGCTGGTCGTGTGCCGGGGGTTCGGGGCGGTGGAGCGGGCCCGGGTGCGGGGGCTGCTCGGGGCGGACGTGCCGGCGCCGGAGCCGGTGCGCGGGCGGACCGGCGGGCCGTTCTCGTGGATGGCGGCGATGCTGCGGAGCGGGGCCTCGTGGCGGCACCTGCTGTACGCGCTCGTGCACTTCCCGTGGGCGGTGTTCTCCTTCTGCGTGTCGGTGACGGTCTTCTCGGTCGGCTGGGGCCTGTTCACGTATCCGCTGTGGCGGTGGGTCTTCCCGACGTACCTGAGCCAGGACGGGATCCAGCTGTACGGGGACGAGGACCGCGCCCTGTACGTCGACTCGCCCTTCGAGGTGGGCGTCGCCTTCGCGATCGGGCTGCTGGTGGTGCTGGCGTGGCCGGCGGTGGTGCGGGGGCTGACGGCGGTGGACCGGGTCCTGGTGGCGGGGCTGCTGGGCCGGGGGCGGCTGGCGGAGCGGGTGACGGAGCTGGAGTCGGACCGGGGTGCGGCCGTGGACACGGCGGCGGCGGACCTGCGGCGGATCGAGCGGGACCTGCACGACGGGCCGCAGGCGCGGCTGGCGTCGCTGGCGCTGGACCTGGGGATGGCGAAGGAGACGCTGGCCCGGGACCCGGAGGCGGCGGCGGTGCTGGTGGACGAGGCGCACGGCGAGGTGAAGCTGGCGCTGAAGGAGCTGCGGGACCTGGCGCGGGGCATCCATCCGGCGGTGCTGACCGACCGGGGCCTGGACGCGGCGCTGTCGGCGGTGGCGGCGCGCTGCCCGGTGCCGGTGTCGGTGACGGTGGAGCTGCCGGGGCGGCCGGTGCCGGCGATCGAGGGCCTGGCCTACTTCACGGTCTCGGAGCTGCTGCGGAACGTGGAGCTGCACGCGGGGGCGCGGCGGGTCTCGGTGGACGTGTGGCGGTCGGCGGAGCGGCTGATGCTCCAGGTGCGGGACGACGGCGTGGGCGGCGCGGACCCGGCGCGCGGCGGGGGTCTCGCGGGGCTGGCGGAGCGGCTGCGGTCGGTGGACGGCGTGCTGGCGGTGGACTCGCCGGAGGGCGGTCCGACGACGGTGACGGCGGAGCTGCCCTGGCGGGCCTGAGGCGGGTGCGCCGTGCCGGGGGCCGTCCGGGTC
The DNA here is from genome assembly GCF_042741435.1 of Streptomyces sp. NPDC058955. Taxonomy (NCBI): domain Bacteria; kingdom Bacillati; phylum Actinomycetota; class Actinomycetes; order Kitasatosporales; family Streptomycetaceae; genus Streptomyces; species Streptomyces sp. NPDC058955. Next base: position 53,047 of record NZ_JBHYKM010000008.1, read on the forward strand.
CCCGGTGATGTTTCTTTCCGCCGGCCCCTTTCGCACGGCCTTTCCTGCGATGCTGATCACGCGACGCCGACCGGGTCGCACGGAGCGAGCAGGGGACATGGGGGCAGCGGGCGTGGGTGTGGGTGAGGTGGCGGGCCGGGTGCGTGTGGTGATCGCCGAGGACTCGGTGCTGTTGCGCGAGGGGCTGACCCGCCTGCTGACGGACCGGGGCCACGAGGTCGTCGCGGGGGTCGGGGACGGCGACGCGCTGGTGAAGACGGTGGCGGAGCTGGCGGACGCGGGCGCGCTGCCGGACGTGGTGGTGGCCGACGTGCGGATGCCGCCGACCCACACGGACGAGGGCGTGCGGGCGGCGGTGCGGCTGCGGGCGGAGTATCCGGACCTCGGGGTGCTGGTGCTGTCGCAGTACGTGGAGGAGCAGTACGCCACCGAACTGCTGGCCGGTTCCACGCGCGGTGTGGGCTATCTGCTGAAGGACCGGGTCGCGGAGGTCCGCGAGTTCACCGAGGCCGTGGTGCGGGTGGCCGAGGGGGGTACGGCCCTGGATCCGGAGGTCGTGCAGCAGCTGCTCGGGCGGAGCCGGCAGCAGGACGTGCTGGGGCATCTGACGCCGCGCGAGCGGGAGGTCCTGGGTCTGATGGCCGAGGGCCGGACGAACTCGGCGATCGCGAAGCAGCTGGTGGTCAGCGACGGCGCGGTGGAGAAGCACATCGGGAACATCTTCCTGAAGCTGGGCCTGTCGCCGAGCGAGGGCGACCACCGCCGGGTCCTCGCGGTGCTGACGTACCTCAGGTCCTGAGCGGGCCGCCGCCGCACCGGGGGCGGGCCCTGCCCCCGAGCCTTGATCTTCTGACACCCTGTCAGATACGTCCCTTCGGGCCCCTCGGGGTCCTAGGGCGGAAGAACGAGTCGGAATGCCGCGTTCCGGAGCAATCCGGGTAGGCGCAGAACAGGACAACGCAGGACACAAGGGCGTCTCAGGCAGAGGCCCATCATGTGAGAATCCCCGGGACCGCCCACCTCGCAGTCGTAGGGTGGGCGAAGAGTCCCGCTTGCCGCTAGGGAGGTCCAGTTCAGTGACCAGCCAGGTCAGTAGCGAGGCCGGCGAGGCCCTGCTCGGGGAGCAGCGCAGCGCCCCGGCGGAGGCCCGCCACGGCACCGAGAAGGAAGTCCGACGTCTCGACCGGGTGATCATCCGGTTCGCGGGCGACTCCGGTGACGGCATGCAGCTCACGGGTGACCGCTTCACCTCGGAGACGGCGTCCTTCGGGAACGACCTGTCCACGCTGCCGAACTTCCCGGCCGAGATCCGCGCCCCCGCAGGCACCCTGCCCGGCGTCTCGTCCTTCCAGCTCCACTTCGCCGACCACGACATCCTGACCCCCGGCGACGCGCCGAACGTGCTGGTCGCGATGAACCCGGCCGCGCTGAAGGCGAACATCGCCGACGTGCCGCGCGGCGGCGAGATCATCGTCAACACCGACGAGTTCGCCAAGCGGGCCATGGCCAAGGTCGGGTACGCGACCTCGCCGCTGGAGGACGGCTCGCTGGACGGCTACCGGGTCCACCCGGTGCCGCTGACGACCCTCACGATCGAGGCGCTGAAGGAGTTCGGCCTGTCCCGGAAGGAGGCCGAGCGGAGCAAGAACATGTTCGCGCTCGGACTGCTGTCCTGGATGTACCACCGGCCGACCGAGGGAACCGAAGCCTTCCTGCGGTCCAAGTTCGCGAAGAAGCCGCAGATCGCCGAGGCGAACGTGGCCGCCTTCCGGGCGGGCTGGAACTTCGGCGAGACCACCGAGGACTTCGCCGTCTCCTACGAGGTCGCCCCCGCGACCCGCGCCTTCCCCACCGGCACCTACCGCAACATCTCCGGGAACCTGGCCCTCTCCTACGGCCTGGTCGCCGCCTCGAAGCAGGCGGAGCTGCCGCTCTACCTGGGCTCCTACCCGATCACCCCGGCCTCGGACATCCTGCACGAGCTGTCGAAGCACAAGAACTTCGGCGTGCGGACCTTCCAGGCCGAGGACGAGATCGCCGGCATCGGCGCCGCGCTCGGCGCGGCCTTCGGCGGCTCCCTCGCCGTCACCACGACCTCCGGTCCGGGCGTGGCCCTGAAGTCCGAGACGATCGGCCTCGCGGTCTCCCTGGAGCTGCCGCTGCTGATCGTCGACATCCAGCGCGGCGGCCCCTCCACCGGCCTGCCGACCAAGACCGAGCAGGCCGACCTCCTGCAGGCCATGTACGGCCGCAACGGCGAGGCCCCGGTCCCCGTCGTCGCCCCGAAGACGCCGGCCGACTGCTTCGACGCGGCCCTGGAGGCGGCCCGGATCGCCCTCACCTACCGCACCCCGGTCTTCCTGCTCTCCGACGGCTACCTCGCCAACGGCTCCGAGCCCTGGCGGATCCCCGAGGTCGCCGACCTGCCCGATCTGCGCACCCCCTTCGCCACCGGCCCGAACCACACCCGGGCCGACGGCACCGAGGTCTTCTGGCCGTACCTGCGCGACCCCGAGACCCTCGCCCGCCCCTGGGCCGTCCCGGGCACGCCCGGCCTGGAGCACCGGATCGGCGGCATCGAGAAGCAGGACGGCACCGGCAACATCTCGTACGACCCCGCCAACCACGACCTCATGGTCCGCACCCGGCAGGCCAAGGTCGACGGCATCGCCGTGCCCGACCTGGAGGTCGACGACCCGGACGGCGCCCGGACCCTGGTCCTCGGCTGGGGCTCCACGTACGGCCCGATCACCGCCGCCGTGCGCCGCATCCGCCGCGAGGGCGGCCACATCGCCCAGGCCCACCTCCGCCACCTCAACCCCTTCCCGAAGAACCTCGGCGAGGTCCTGAAGGGGTACGAGAAGGTCGTCGTCCCCGAGATGAACCTCGGCCAGCTCGCCACCCTCGTCCGGGCGAAGTACCTCGTCGACGCCCGCAGCCACACCCAGGTCAACGGCATGCCGTTCAAGGCCGAGCAGCTCGCCGCCGCCCTCAAGGAGGCCATCGATGCCTGAGAACCTGCTGCACCTGGTGCCCAAGGCCGAGGCCGCCCAGACGATGAAGGACTTCAAGTCGGACCAGGAGGTCCGCTGGTGCCCCGGCTGCGGCGACTACGCCGTCCTCGCCGCCGTCCAGGGCTTCATGCCCGAGCTGGGCCTGGCGAAGGAGAACATCGTCTTCGTCTCCGGCATCGGCTGCTCGTCCCGCTTCCCGTACTACATGAACACCTACGGGATGCACTCCATCCACGGCCGCGCCCCGGCCATCGCCACCGGCCTGGCGACCTCCCGCCGCGACCTGTCGGTGTGGGTGGTGACCGGCGACGGCGACGCGCTGTCCATCGGCGGCAACCACCTCATCCACGCCCTGCGCCGCAACGTGAACCTGAAGATCCTGCTCTTCAACAACCGGATCTACGGCCTCACCAAGGGCCAGTACTCCCCCACCTCCGAGGTCGGCAAGATCACCAAGTCGACCCCGATGGGCTCCCTCGACGCCCCCTTCAACCCGGTGTCGCTCGCCCTCGGCGCGGAGGCCACCTTCGTCGCCCGCACGGTCGACTCCGACCGCAAGCACCTCACCGAGGTGCTGCGCCAGGCCGCCGACCACGACGGCACCGCGCTGGTGGAGATCTACCAGAACTGCAACATCTTCAACGACGGCGCCTTCGAGGTCCTCAAGGACAAGGACCAGGCCAAGGAGGCCGTCATCCGCCTGGAGCACGGGCAGCCGATCCGCTTCGGCGCCGAGCTCGACAAGGGCGTCGTCCGCGACCCGGCCACCGGCGACCTGGAGGTCGTCGCGGTCACCCCGGAGAACGAGTCCCGGATCCTCGTCCACGACGCGCACGCCGCCTCCCCGACGACCGCCTTCGCGCTCTCCCGCCTCGCCGACCCCGACACCCTCCACCAGACCCCCATCGGCGTCTTCCGCTCGGTGGAACGCCCGGTCTACGACACCCTGATGGCCGAACAGCTCGACAGGGCCGTCGCCCAGCAGGGCGAGGGCGACCTGGCCCGCCTGCTGACGGGCAACGACACGTGGACGGTGGTCGGCTGACGGGCCGGCCGACCCCGCGGACGAGGGCGTCCCGGCCTCCGGGTCAGGGCGCCTTCCCCGTCTCCTTCCGCCTCTTCTTCTCCTTCTCGGCCGCCTCCTCGTAGTGGCCGAGGTAGCCGACCTTCCCGCCCGCCTCCACGCGGTGGACGTACACCTGGTGCAGGAAGCGGAAGCCGTTCGAGGTGTCGAAGCCGTACTTCTTCGCCACCCCTTCGTACGTGAGCTCCCGCAGCCGGCGGGTGAGCGCGCCCCGCTGCACGGCGAGCCCGCTCGCCGCCACTCCCCGCATGGTCTCCGCGATCGCGAGGGTGACGTCGTACGCCTCCGCCGCGTACCGCTCGACGGGATCCGTGGCGGCCCGCCCCCAGCGCGCCCGGTAGGCGGCGGTGAACTCCTTCGCGGGCTCCGTCGCGAGGGCGGCCGGGTCCACGTACGAGGTCCCGAAGTACCAGCCCTCGGCGACGGGTCCCGCGCCGCTCAGGAAGTCCGGTTCGAGGACGCTCTCGACGGCGCCGCACACGCCGGTGAAGCCCGCCGCCGCCAGCGCGCGGGCGCACCGGGCGGCCCGCGCCGGTGACAGGCCCGCGTAGAGGACGCCCTCGGCTCCGGACGCCTTGACGGCGCGCGCCGCCGGGCCGAAGTCGTCGGTCTCCGCGTCGACCTCGTGGCGGCTGGTGGTGGTGGCGACGCCGGCCGCGGCGAGGCTGTCCTTCAGGGAGGTGCCCATCGCCCAGGCGATGTGTCCGGCGGCCCGGTCCTCGACGACCGCGACCCTGGGCAGCTTGCGGGCGATGACGACGGTGGAGAAGCCGAGCAGGAGCAGTTCGACCTGGGTGCGCATCTCGAAGTAGGAGGGTTCGCCGACGAGATCGGGCATCACCGTGAAGTCCACGCCGGTCGCCACGTTCGCGTACACCAGGGAGTTGCCCTGGTAGATCTTGGCGGCGGCCGTGACCACCTCCGGCGAGGTCGGTCCGATGACGGCGAGGACGGCCCGGTCCTTGCCGATGGCGGTGGCGGTCCGGGCGGCGCGGGCGGGGTCGCCGGCGTCGTCGTGGACCTTCACCGCGAGGCCGAAGGTGCGGTCGGGGCGGGCGTTGAACCGCTCGACGGCGAGCCGGACGCCGCGTTCCTGGGCGCGGCCGTCGGCCTTGCGGGGGCCGCTGAGGTCGGTCTGGACGCCGATCGTGTACGTGGGGAGGTTCCCGGCCGTGGCGCTCGTGGTGCCCAGCACGCCGCCGTCCGTGCCGCCGGTGGCGCCGCTGCCGGAGCCGCCGATCAGGCCGCCGAGGCGGGCGGCGAGGGCGCCCGCGGTCACCACGAGGGCCGCCGAGCCGCCGGCCAGCAGGGCCCGCCGGGACGGTCCGCGCGGCGGCGGCGGGGGGACGACGGCGGTCGGTTCGGGGACGGGCAGGTCGAGGACCCGGGCGGAGCGTTCGGCGATCAGGGCGGGCAGACCGGGCGGCAGCAGCTCCCCGACGGGTCCCCCGGTGCCGCCGAGCGCGTCCCGCACGGCCTCGGCGGTGGGCCGGGCGGCCGGGTCCTTGGCGAGGCAGGCGGCCACCAGGGGCCTCAAGGCGGCGGGTACGGCGCCGAGTTCGGGCTCGTCGTGGACCGTGCGGTAGACGACGGCGGCCACCGTGCCGGTACCGAAGGGTCGTTCGCCGGTGACGACGTACGCGAGGACGCAGCCGAGCGCGAACACGTCGGCGGGCGGGCCGACTTCGCCCGCCCCGGCGGCCCGGGCCTGTTCGGGGGCGAGGTAGCCGGGGGTGCCGATCATGGCGTCGGTGGCGGTGAGGGCGGTCGCCCCGGCGACCCGGGCGATGCCGAAGTCGATGAGCCGGGGCCCGTCGACGGCGAGCAGGACGTTGGCGGGCTTCACGTCCCGGTGGACGAGCCCGCCCGCGTGCAGGTCGGCGAGGGCGTCGGCGAGCCGGGCGCCGAGGGCCCGTACGGCCGGTTCGGGGAGCGGCCCGTACAGGGCGAGGGTCTCGGCGAGGGAGGGCCCGGGGACGTACTCGGTGGCGAGCCAGGGCTCGCGGGCCTCCGGGTCGGCGCCGAGGACCCGGACCGTCCAGCGGCCGGTGATCCGCTCGGCGGTGCGGGCCTCGCGGCGGAAGCGCTCGCGGAAGGCGGGGTCGGGGGGGGGGGGGGGGGCGGGGAGCGGGTGACGGGGGGGCGCGCCGCCCCGGGGGGGGGGCGCGCGCTGGAGACCCCGACGACCCGGAGC
>NZ_JBHYKM010000008.1:59348-60823 GCF_042741435.1 Streptomyces sp. NPDC058955
GGGGGGGGGGGGGGGCGCGCGGGGCGTGGGGGGGGGTGGTGGTGGGGGGGGGGGGGTCGCTGTCGGTGTTGCCCGCGGCGCGCCCGCCCCCCGCGCCCCGGGGGTGCGGGCCAGGTAGACGACGCCCATGCCGCCGGAGCCGAGCCGGCCGAGGAGGCGGTGGCCGGCGATGGCGGACGGGTCCGACCGGTGCAGCGGGCGCAACGGTCAGCTCCCCTTGGCCTTGGGCGGGGTGCCGGGGGCCCAGCCCAGCGGTGCGTAGCGGCCGTTCCTGACGGTGTACAGATAGGTGCCGACACCGCTGAAGTTGCCGTCCTCGACGAAGCCGTACTCCCCCATGGCGCCCTTGTAGGCGGCCTTCCGCAGGAGCGGGGCGAGGGTGGTGCGGTCGGGGCGCCGGCCGCCCTTGTAGGCCTTCTCGACCTCGGCGGCGAGCATCAGGGTGACGTCGTACGCCTCGCCCGTGTAGTACGCGGGGTCGGTGCCGTACCGGGCCCGGTGGGCCGCGACGAAGGCGGCGGCCTCCTTGCGGGTGCCGGGCTGGACGACGGGCGCGCCGACGACCCAGCCCTCCGCGGCGGCGCCCGCGCCCTGGAGGAACTCGGTCCCGAAGACGTGCTGGCCGGTGATCCGCATGCCGGTGAAGCCGAGCCGGTCGAGGGTCCTGGCGGCGCGGACGGCGCTGGGGGCGAGCCCGGCGTGGAAGTACGCGTCGATGCCGGCGTCCACCATCTCGCCGAGGACCCGCTCCAGGCGCTTGGCGCCGGCGGGGATCACCCGGGGGTGCGGGACGACGCCGCTCCCCTTGAAGCCGATGGTGGCGCCGACGGAGTACTGCCAGGAGTAGTTGTCGTCGGTGCGTTCCTGGAGGAGGCCGGGCCGGGTGACGGGCCGGGGGCTCTTCGCCAGGACGTGGTAGGCGAGGTACAGGGCGGCGAAGTTGTGCCGGGTGCAGGCCCGGACGATGCTCACGCCCTGGTCGAGCGCCGGATTGGTGAGCAGGTTGTAGCCGGCGGAGACGGTGATGACGGGGAGGCGGGCCTCGTCGTAGGCGGGGAGGGCGGCGTAGCCGGTGTAGTCGTGGCTGGGGCCGATGATGCCGAGGACGTCGGGGTCGGCGGTGAGGACGCGGGCGGCGGCGGCCCCGCGCGACGGCTCGCCGCGGTCGTCGGAGACCTTCACGTCGAGCGTGAAGGGCTTGTCCCGGCGGGAGTTGAAGGCGTCGACGGCGAGCCGGACGCCCCGCTCCTGGGCCTGGCCGACGGTCCTGCCGGGGCCGCTGAGGTCGGCCTGGACGCCGATGGTCCACTTGCGCGTCTTCGGCGCGGGGCCGGGCCGGGGGCCCTTGCCCTCGTTCCCCCCGTCGTCGCGGAGGGCCAGCCAGCCCGCGCCGCCCCCCGCCGCCACCACGGCCCCCCCCGTGGCCAGGAGGCGTTCACCGCGCCGGCCCCGCGCCCGGGGCGCGGCCCCGGCCC
>NZ_JBHYKM010000008.1:60833-77673 GCF_042741435.1 Streptomyces sp. NPDC058955
GGCCGGGGGGGGCCGCGGCGAGGGGGCCCCGCGGGGCGGCGGGGCGCCCCGCCCCCCCCGCCCCGCCGGCGCCGCCCGCGCCGGCCGCGCCGGTGGCCAGGAGGAGGAAACGGCGCCGGCCGCCGGCCGGGGGCGCCGCCGGGGCCGGGGTGGTGGTCGGGTCGATGTCCGGGAGGGCGAGCATCCGGGCGGAGCGCTCGGCGATGGTCCGCACGACGGGTGCGGGCAGCCAGTCGGCGGCCGCGCCGGGGGTGTCCTCGGCGAGCCGGGCGGCGAGCGCGTCGGCGGCGGGCCGGGCGGCGGGGTCCTTGGCGAGGCAGTCCCGCAGCAGCGGCAGCAGTCCGGCCGGTACGCCGGCGAGGTCGGGCTCGTCGTGCACGGTCCGGTACATGAGGGCGTCGACGGCGCCGGTGCCGAAGGGCGGGCGGCCGGTGGCCGCGTAGGCGAGGAGGCAGCCGAAGGCGAAGACGTCGGAGGCCGGCCCGATGTCGCCGGTCCGGGCCTCCGCCTGTTCGGGCGCGAGGAAGCCGGGGGTGCCGACGACCAGGTCGGTGCCGGTGAGCGCGGTCTCGTCGGCGGGGTCGGCGGCGCGGGCGATGCCGAAGTCGATGAGCCGGGGCCCGTCGACGGCGAGCAGGACGTTGGCGGGCTTCACGTCCCGGTGGACGAGCCCGGCGGCGTGCACGGCGGCGAGCGCGCGGGCGACGGCGCCGCCGAGGATCCGCAGGCTCCGTTCGGGCAGCGGGCCGTGGGCGGCGATCGCCTCGCCGAGGGACGGGCCGGGGACGAAGGCGGTGGCGAGCCACGGCTCGGGGGCGTCGGGGTCGGCGCCGAGGACCGGTACGGCCCAGGGGGACGCGACCCGCCGGGCGGCCTCGACCTCGCGCCGGAAGCGGGCGCGGAAGTCGGTCCGCTCGGCCCGGTCGGCGAGCGTGACCTTCACGGCGGCCAGCTCGCCCGCGTCCGTACGCCCCAGGTAGACGACGCCCATGCCGCCCGCGCCGAGCCGCCCGAGGAGCCGGTAGCCGGCCAGGGTGGAGGGGTCGGCGGGCAGCAGCGGGGCGAGGTCGCCGGGTGCGGCGGCGGGACGGGCGGGGAGCGGCGCGGGAGTGGAGGCGCCCTCGACGCCGGAGCCGGCCCCGGCCTCCGAGGGGCCGACGGGGATCCGCGGGTCGGAAGCGGGCAGCCGCGCGTCGACGGGCGCCCGGTCCTGGGGGCCGTCCGGGGAGGGCTCGTGGTCGTCCGGGCTCACGGGGCTCACTTCTTGACCTCCAGCTCGGCCTGGGTGCGGTTGAGCATGGTGACGAGCGCCCGGATCATCGCCGTACTGACCTCGTCCTCGCTGTGGCCGGCGGATCCCTTGGCCGAGACGGCGAGCGTCACCGGCCCCACCCGGGACTGCGACCAGCCGTAGAAGTGCTCGCCCTTGACGCCGGTCTTCACGTACTTGCCGCGCTCGCTGAGCGAGTCCGCTGCGGTGTAGTTGCCGTTGACGCCGAAGGGGGTGCCGATGGAGAAGAGGCCGGTGACCTTCTCCCCGTCCCGCAGGGTCTGGTCGGGGCAGCGCAGTGCCTCCTCCAGGGTCTGCGCCATCTCCCAGTCCGCCTCGTCGACCGAGGTGTGGACGGTGACGGTGGCGGCGACCTGGAGCAGGCCCTTGGCCCCCTCGGCGGGGACCTGGCTGTAGCCGGTGACGCTGTGCAGGACGGTGGCCGGCCGGACCCCGGTCTCCCAGCGGCAGGAGGCGGGGAGCACCGGCCAGTAGTCGTCGGAGCTCAGGTACGGGGTCCGCCGGGTGAAGCCCGGCCCCCAGGATTCCGGCCCGGCGAGGACGTCGCGGGCGAGGCGCTCGGCGTCGGCCCCGTTCCTCGGGGCGCGGGCCGGGTCGAAGGTGAAGTCCAGTGCGGTGGGCGTCGCCGCCCGGTCGGGAATGGTCGACGCGGACGCGGACGCGGACCCGGTCGGTGACCCGGTCGCGGTCGGGGATCCGGTCGCGGTGGGCGACGCGCTGCCGGACGCCGACGTCGAGGGCTTCGGGCCGCCGCTCCCTCCCCCGCCCCCCGAACACCCCGCCAGCAGGATCCCGCCCATCAGGACGGCACAGCAGGAACGCGACAGCCGTACGCAGGACACGATTCCCCCACCCCCCGTTCACACGATTCCCCCAGGGGCCACGATCGTATGCGCGGAAGGCTCAACTCCGGTGCGCTACAGCCTCATTGGCCGCGCTCCGCGTCGTAGCGGGCGCGGGCCGCCTCGACGGCGGGGACCCGGGACTCGGTCCAGCGGGCCAGGTCCCGGATGCGGCGGGCGGACTCCTCGCCGAGGGGGGTGAGGCTGTAGTCGACGCGGGGCGGGATGACGGGCCGGGCCTCGCGGTGGACGAAGCCGTCGCGCTCCAGGGTCTGGAGGGTCTGGGTCAGCATCTTCTCGCTGACGCCGCCGATCCGCCGCCGCAGCTCGCTGAAGCGGTACGAGCGCTCCAGGAGGGCGATCTGGACGAGGACGCCCCAGCGGCTGGTGACGTGCTCCAGGACGAGCCGGGACGGGCACATGGTGCCGTCGGCGTCGGCCAGCAGGGGGGTCACGGGGGCCTCGGCCCCGGTCTCTGCACTTACCTTCACACCAGTACCTTACTTCAAAGTGGGTACTTTCGATTGGTTAGCGCCCATCGTACGGTGAGTGCATCACCCCGACCGCGCCCCACCGTCAAGGAAGAGAGACCCCCATGAGCATCGTCGTCACCGGAGCCACCGGACAGCTCGGCCGTCTCGTCGTCGACGCCCTCCTCGCCGACCCGGCCGTCCCCGCCGGCTCCGTCGCCGCCGTCGTGCGGAACAAGGAGAAGGCCGCCGACCTGGCGGAGCGCGGCGTCGAGCTGCGGATCGCCGACTACAGCCGCCCCGAGACGCTGGCCGACGCCTTCGCGGCGGGCGACCGGGTGCTGCTGATCTCCGGCAGCGAGGTCGGGCAGCGGGTGCCGCAGCACGCGGCCGTGATCGACGCGGCCAAGGCGGCGGGCGTGGCCCAGCTCGCGTACACCGGCGTGCTCGGCGGCCCGGACGCCGACTTCGACCTGGCGGCGGAGCACAAGGAGACCGAGGCGCTGATCCTGGCCTCGGGGCTGCCGTACACCTTCCTGCGCAACGGCTGGTACAGCGAGAACTACACGGCGAACCTCGCCCCCGTCCTCGCCCACGGCGCCGTCGTCGCCAACGCGGGCGAGGGCCGGATCGCCTCCGCCTCCCGCGCCGACTACGCGGCCGCCGCCGCGGCGGTGCTGGCCGGGCCGGCCGGGGAGCACCTGGGCCGGGCCTACGAGCTGAGCGGCGACGAGGCGTGGTCGCTGGCGGAGTACGCGGCGGAGGTCGGCGCCCGCGCCGGGCGGGAGATCGCGTACACGAACGTGCCGGCCGCGACGCACCTGGAGATCCTGACGGGCGCCGGGGTGCCGGAGCCCTTCGCGGCGATCCTCGTCGACGTCGACCGGGCGATCGAGCGGGGCGCGCTGGCGGTCCGGACAGGCGACCTGGCGCGGCTGATCGGCCGTCCGACCACCCCGATCGGCACCACGATCGGCGAGGCGCTGGCGGCGGCGGAGTAGTACCGCCTTCAAGGTCATGACCGTATAGCGGTACACACATGACAGCCTGCCCTGTGCGGCGCTACCTTCGTCGGAACAGCGCGGCGCAGGGCGGGAGGCTTTTCATGGGCGGAAGAGAGACGGACGGAACCGTCGGGACGACCGACGGCGGGGAGGGCCGCGTCGGCCTGCTCCACGGCATCGCGGCGTACGCGATGTGGGGCCTGGTCCCGCTCTACTGGCCGCTCCTCAAGCCGGCGAGCGCGGGCGAGATCCTGGCGCACCGGATGGTGTGGTCGTTCGTCTTCGTCGGCCTCGCCCTGCTGGTGCTGCGCCGCTGGGGCTGGGTGCGGGAGCTGGCGGCCAGCCCGCGCAAGCTGGGCCTGCTGACGGTCGCCGCGACCGTCATCACCGTGAACTGGGGCCTGTACATCTGGTCGGTCAACAACGGCCACGTCGTCGAGTCGTCGCTCGGCTACTTCATCAACCCGCTGGTGACGATCGCGCTCGGCGTCCTCGTCCTGAAGGAACGCCTCCGCCCGGCCCAGTGGGCGGCGGTCGGCATCGGCTTCGCGGCCGTGCTGGTCCTGGCGGTGGGGTACGGCCGCCCGCCGTGGATCTCGCTCGTCCTCGCCTTCTCCTTCGCCGTCTACGGCCTGGTGAAGAAGCAGGTCAACATCGGCGGCCTGGAGTCGCTGGCGGCCGAGACGGCCGTCCAGTTCCTGCCGGCCCTCGGCTACCTGGTCTTCCTCGGCTCGCGGTCCGAACTCGCCTTCGGCTCCGAGGGCATCGGCCACATGGCGCTCCTCGCCTCGACCGGCATCGTCACGGCGGTCCCGCTGATCTGCTTCGGCGCGGCGGCGATCCGGGTGCCGCTCTCCACCCTGGGCCTCCTCCAGTACCTGGCCCCGACCTTCCAGTTCCTCCTCGGCGTCGTGTACTTCCACGAGGCCATGCCCCCCGAGCGCTGGGCCGGCTTCTCCCTGGTCTGGCTCGCCCTCACGATCCTCACCTGGGACGCCCTCCGCACCGCCCGCCGCAGCCGCGCCGCGGTGGCCCGAGCCGCCGAGGAAGCGGCCGGCCGTCTGACGGAGCCCCCCAAGGCCGTCCCCACCGCGGACGACGTCCGCGCCTGACCGCGCGAAATCCGATGGCCGCGGAGCGGCCCGCCGATCCACCCTGGTCCCCATGCCCACCTCCACAACGGCACGGGACGGCGAGCCGCTCCGCCGCGTCCGCGCGCTGCACCCCGACCGCGCGACCTGGCAGCGCGAGCTGCGCCGGGCGCCGGCCCGGGTGCAGTGGGATCCGGAGCGGGACCTGCGGCTGGCGCCGCTGCCGTACCGGTCGCTCCAGCTGGGGCTCGCGGGCGAGGCGGCGGGGCGGTACGCGGACGAGTGGACGGTCTCCGTCACGGACGTGACGCCGCTCGCGCGCGCGACGCACGCCCTGGTGCGGGCGGGGCGGTCGGCGGAGGCCGCGCGGCTGCTGCCGGCCGAGACGCCGTACCCGGAGTCGGACGGGCTGCTGGACCTGGTCCGGGGCTGAGGACGCGGATCCCTCCGTTCCGGTGGCGGCGCGGCAGTGGGTGGTGAAGGGTCGGGAGGATGGAGCCACTGCACTGGAAACTCGTCGTCGACTGCGCCGACCCGCACGCCCAGGCCGCGTTCTGGGCCGCCGCCCTCCGGTACGAGGAGGAGGACCACAGCGGCCTCGTCGGGCGGTTGCTCGGCGCCGGGGCCGTACCGGAGGCCGCGACCGTCACCGTGCACGCCGGGAAGCCGGAGGAACGCCTCGGGTGGCACGACCTCGCCGCCGTGCGGCACCCCGCCGACCCCGTGTCGGAGGAGAACGGGGCCGGGCTCGGCCGGCGGATCCTCTTCCAGCGGGTGCCCGAGGCGAAGACCGTGAAGAACCGGCTGCACCTCGACGTCCACGCCCCGGCCGGCGCCCGGGACGCCGAGGTGGAGCGCCTGGAGGGGCTGGGCGCGGCGGTGCTGCGGCGGGTGGCGGAGCAGGGCGGCGCGTGGGTGGTGATGACCGACCCCGAGGGGAACGAGTTCTGCGTGCAGTGACGCGCACCCCCGGGGCCGGCCGGCGGCTCACAGGGCCAGGAGCGCCCCCTGCGCCACGTCCGGCACGCCCGGGTCCCGCAGCGGGCGCAGGGCGATCCGCATCAGGGCGAGGGCGTTGTCGTCGCCGGCGATCCGGTTGGCGCTGAGTTCGCCGCAGGACCGGCACTCGTGGACGAGGAGCCATTCCCCGTCGGGCCGGACGGAGACGCCGATCGGGGCCATCCGGCCCCGGCAGGCGGACGCCCGGTCACCGGGGATCCGGCCGTCGACGTGCAGGCTGGCCAGACAGGTCGGGCAGTGGTTGCGGTGCGCCGTGCCCGGCGCGGCCAGGGGGACGACGAGCCGGCAGGAGACGCACCGGAAGTCCTGCTCCCGGTGGCCGCTCCGCTGCCCGTGCAGCACGTCCTTGCGCCGCTGGGCGCGGCGCCGGCCGCGGCGCCCGTCGTCGGTGCGCGTACGGCGGGCCATGTCAGAGGTCCCCGAACGCTTCGAGCGGGAACGGCGGCTGGGCCAGCGGCCGTACCGCCATCCGCATCAGGATGAGCCGGTTGTCGTCCTCGGCGACGGGGCTGGAGGTCAGCTCGTCGCAGCGGACGCACCGGTGCACGACCATCCAGTCCCCGGTGCGCAGCACGGCGATGGAGATCGGTGTCATCCGCGCCCGGCAGTCGCTCGCGCCGCCCTCGACGTGGTCGTGGACGTGCCGGGAGTGCAGGCAGGACGGGCAGTGGTTGCGCCGCTGCCCGCCGGCGGCGTGGGCGTGGACGGTGAGTCCGCACCACACGCAGGTGAAGGTGTCGATGGTGATGGTCACCCGGAGGCTCCTTGCTGAGGAAGTGTCACTGACAGCAGGAGTCGGCCGAGCGGGCCTCGCGAAGGGGACTGCCTAGGCGGAAAGGGCCAGGGAGTGAGGCGCGCTCGGCGCGGGCCGGGTCATACAACACCCTCTCTGCGGGCCGGGGGCCCGGGGACGCGCGCCGGACGGGCCGAAGCCCCTCCGGCGGTGGACGGATCGAAGTCCCTCCGACGGTAGACACCACGCCCCGCCCGCCGCCACCGGATTTCCGCTAGGGCCGCCGCACCTCGAAGTGGAAGCACCCGTACTCGACGGCCCGCACATGCACGAGCGCGACCTCCGGGTCCGCGAAGGCGTCGGCGAACGCCGCGTCGAGGCCGGGGAGTTCCACGAGCCGGCCGCCGACGATGCGTCCGTCGGCGCTGTAGCGGCGGACGGTACGCAGCGCCCCGGGCCGCTCGAAGGGGTACCCCTCGGCGGGCTCGGGCCCCGCGCACGCGTCGGCGTGCACGAAGACGGGCCCGACCTCGTCGTACGCCCCCGGCTCGGCGCCCGTGGCCGCCGCCCACCGCCGCAGCGGCGCGTACGAGACGAGCGCGATCCGCTCCCCGGCGCGCGCCCCGCGCAGACAGCAGCGCAACGGCTCGCCGCCCTCGGGCGCGACGTACGGGACACAGGGCCGTCCGGCGTCGTCGACGGTCCGGAGGGCGGCGAGTACGGCGGGCTCGACGGCCCGCGGCGTGAAGGTCTTCATGCCCCCAGCCTCGACCGTCCCCCCGCCCGAAGCTGGCGGAATTCGGACCCCGCACTCAGACCACCCGAGCGGCTACGGGCAGGGCGCGTGGCGCGTGATCAGCGCAGGGCGAGGGCCACGATCTGGGTGATGGCGTCCGAGGCGAAGTTGTCGTCGCTGACGAGGATCAGTGTGCGTTCGCCGGAGGGGAGGGTCGGGCCCCAGGTCATGCCCTCGGTGTTGTCGATGGCGGAGAGGCCGAGGGTGTGGAAGTCCGCGACGAGCTTCTTCCGCATGGGGACGACGTTCCTGCCGACCAGGGAGTCCACGGCCCGCACGTCGGTGGCGCCGCGGGTGGTGGCGTCGAAGAGGCGGATCTTGTAGCCGGAGCCGGCGACCCAGGTGCGTTCGAGGACGAGGTAGCGCTCGGGGTCGTCCGGGAAGGCGAGGATCGAGGGGACGCCGGTGTCGGGGCCCCACGGGCTGGTCGGGTCGGACTCGGCGAAGATCTTCTCGATCGGGTACGCGAACTGGCCGAGGACCCGGCCCGCGCGGCTCTGCTGCGTGACGCGGACGAGCGCGCCGTGCGTCGTGTCGGGCACCGGGCCGTCCTGGACCAGCGGGCCCTCGACCGCGCTGGTCACGACCTTGCCGCGGGAGCCGAAGGTGAGCGCTTCGACGGCCTGGTTGCGGCGCGGGCCGCGGTCGGCGGTGATCGTGTAGTTCTCCGGCAGCCGCAGCGCGCCGTGGTGGGTGCCGTCGGGGTCGGAGATCTCGATCGACGGCTGGATCACCGGCTGGCCCTCGACGGCCGGCCGGTCGCCCTCCTGGCCCCACCAGTAGCGGCACGCGACCGGGTCGACGCGGATCTCCTCGGGGTCGATGGCCTTGCCGTCGCCGAGCGCGGGCGACGGGTAGACCGAGCCGTCCGGCTGGAGGAAGGGGCGGGTCCCGGTGAAGTCGACGGAGTGCACGCCGGCGGCGTCGACATCGAGCTTCGCGGTGTAGAAGCGGGCGGGCTGGAGGAAGGAGCGGTCGTCGCTGATGAAGACGTACTCGCCGGTGCACCGGTCGCGGTCGATGCCGGAGAGGCCGCCGACCGTGGTGCCGCGGAAGTCGAGCTTGTGCGGGACGATCTTCTCGCCGAGCAGGCGGGCCTGCACCGCGCGCTTCGACTCCGCTCCGGGAGCGCCGGGTTGGGGCGCGGCGGCCACCGCGGGGGCGAGCGTGGACGTCAGGAGCAGGGCCGCGGCGCAGGCGCGGCGGATCAGGGAGGCACTCATGCGGATGATCATGGCGCGGCAACCGACCGCCCCACAGTCACCCAGGGGAGTGGTCCTCCGGCCGTCCCGACCGATCGCCGGATGATCGGTCCGGTGTGCGGACGACCGGTTTCGGTCAGTTCCCGCCGACGGGGGCGATGCGGCGGCGGAGCAGGCAGAACTCGTTGCCCTCCGGGTCGGCCAGGACGTGCCACGCCTCCTCGCCGGTCTGGCCGACGTCCGCCGGTACGGCGCCGATCGCGAGCAGCCGTTCCAGCTCGGCGTCCTGGTCGCGGTCGGTGGCGTTGACGTCGATGTGCAGCCGCCGACGGCCGGTCCGGGGCTCGCTGTTGGGGCTGAGGACGAGGGTGGGCTGCGGGCCGCCGAAGCCGGTGTCGGGTGGCCCGATCTCGATGCTGCCGTCCTCCTCCCGGTTCAGTTCGACGTAACCGAGGACGTCGCTCCAGAACGCGGCGAGGCGCTCGGGGTCGGCGCATTCGAGGACCAGCTCACTGATGCGGCATGCCATGCGGACAGGGTACGGAACGGGCCCGGCCGGACGGGGCGTTGTCAGACTCCGCTCCTACGCTGGGGAGCAATCGCAAGCACGGCGGAGGGCGGGGCGATGGGCGGCGACAGCTGGTGGCAGACGGGTCCGTACGAGAGCGACCTGGCGGTCGCCTTCCGGCGGGCCCAGGAGGCCGAACTGGCCTCCGACGACCGGGGTTTCCCGGGCCGGACGATCGAGGAGCTGTGGCGGAGCGCGGACTGGGCCGAGTTCATCTTCACCGGCGGCACCGCCACCGTCCTGGACCAGCCCCACACGGTGGCCGCCACGGAGCCGGAGGAGGGCCCGTACATGCGGCCCCTCACGGAGGAGGAGGTCCGCGCCTGGTGTCCGCACGGCCGGCCCACGCGCGCGGAGTGGCGGGCGGCCCTCCGCGCCGACACCTCCCTCGACGACCTCTTCCCCCGCCGCGGCCTCGGCCGGTGCACGGTCCTGTACGAGGACGGCGAACCGGCGGAGATCGGCTACTGGGGGGTGACGGCGGACTAGGACGGCGACGGTCCGGGACCGCGACCGTCCCGGACCGCGAGGTTCTAGGCGGCGGCCGCGGCCAAGGAGTCCGCGATCCCGGCCAGCAGGCGGGCGAGGTCGTGGGGGCGGGTGGCCATCGGCCAGTGGCCCGAGTCGATGTCCACGTACGCGAGGCGGCGGGCGCGGGCGAGTTCGGGGCTCTCGCCGGCGGCGATCCACTGCTCGGCCTGGGCGGGGGTGAACTCGGGGCAGACGACCGTGACGGGGACGTCGAAGCGGCGCTCGTCCGCCAGCCGGACGATCCCCTTCGCGACCCCCTCGGGGACGGGTACGGCGGCGGCTTCGATGCGCTCCCGGGCGGCCGCGTCCAGGTCGGCGGCGTCGGGGCCCTCGAAGGGGGCCCAGCCCGGGAAGGGCACGGCGCCGTCCTCGACCGGGAAGAAGTCGGCGTAGGCCCGGCCGTCGGGGGCGGGGAAGCCGCCGACCAGCGCGACCCCGGCCACCTGCTCCGGCCGGGCGTCGGCGGCCAGCCAGGCCAGGCTCGACGCGGCGGAGTGCCCCACCACCAGGGGCTTGCCGGACGCCGCGTCGACCGCCGCGAGCACGGCGTCCCGCTGGTCCGCGAGCGTGGCGGAGGCGGCGCCGTCGCCCTGGCCGGGGAGGGCGACGGGCACGGGACGGTGGCCGAGCGCGGCGAGCTCCGGCACGACGTCGTCCCAGGCGGATCCGTCGAGCCAGAGGCCGCCGATGAGCAGGATGTCCATGGTGCTTCTCCCGTGGGTGTCGGAGCCGGGCCGGGCCGACGCACGCTAGCGGACGGCTCTGACAACGAGGGGCCGAGGAGAGGTCAGGCGTCCAGCGCGATCGCGTTCTTGGCGCGCTCGACGGACTCCTCGGAGGCGGGACCACCCGGGTTCTCGGTGGCCAGCGCCTGGTTGAGGCCGACGAAGGGCCGCATCCGCTGCTCGTAGCGGGCGAAGGCGGTGCCGTGGTCGCCGCCGTCCCGCCCGAGGCAGTCGGCGAGGACGTAGGCGCCGACGAGGGCCAGGCTGGTGCCCTGTCCGGAGAGCGGGGAGGGGCAGTAGCCGGCGTCCCCGAGGAGGGTGACGCGGCCGCGCGACCACTGGTCCATGCGGATCTGGGCCATGGCGTCGCAGTAGAAGTCGGGGGCGGTGCGGGCGGCTTCGGCGAGCCGGGCGCCTTCCCAGCCCACGGTGGCCAGCTTCTCCACGACGGTGCGCCGGAGGGCGTCGGCGGTGCGGAGCTCGGGGGCGAGCGGCCCGGACTCGAAGCCGAAGGCGACCCGCAGCTCGGTGTTGTCGCGCACGGGCATGATGCCGAAGCCCACGCCGTCGCCCTGCAGCCACATCTGCCAGTCCTCCAGGGCGAGGAAGTTCTCGGTGCCGAAGACCGAGAGGTAGCTGCCCAGGTGGTGGGCGAAGCGCTCCTCGGGGCCGAAGGCGAGGCGGCGCACGGTGGAGTGGAGGCCGTCGGCGCCGACCACGAGGTCGAAGCGGCGGGACGGCCCGTGCGCGAAGTCGGCGCGGACGCCCGTCTCGTCCTCGTCGAGCCCGGTGAGGCTGTCGCCGAAGAGGTACTCGACGTCGGCGCGGGTGTGCTCGTACGCGATCCGCACCAGGTCCTCGCGCAGCACCTCGATGTCGTCGCTGTCGAGCCGGCCGCTGCTGAAGGTGGACTCGGTGGAGCGGTGGACCTCGTTCCCCTGCGGGTCGAGGACCGACATGCCGCGCATCCGGGTCCGCAGTCCGCGCGCCCGGTCCAGCAGGCCCGTCCGCTCCATGACGTCGAGCGCGACGCCGCGGACGTCGATGGCCTGGCCGCCGGCGCGCGGCGCGGAGGCGCGCTCGACGACGGTGGGCTCGAAGCCGCGGCGGCGCAGCCAGTGGGCGAGGACGGGGCCCGCGACGCCGCCACCGGAGATGAGCACGGTCTTGTTCATGGGGAGCTCCTTCTGGGGGTCCGCCTCAGCGGTTCGTACGGTGTACGCACTGAACGTACGCCGTACGCGCAGACCGTTCAACAGGCCGAATCTCCGCCCTGTACTAGGCCAGAGCCCACCCGAACGACATCGCCGCTGCTACCCTCTGCCCTAGTACAGACAGGAAGAGGTGAGGGGTGTGACGCAGATCACAGATCCGGCGGGCGGCCCGCCCTATCTGCGGATCGTCGCCGAGATCCGGCGGCGCATCGCGGACGGTGAACTCGCCCCCGGGGACCGGATCCCCTCCACCCGGCGGATCGCCGAGGAGTGGGGCGTGGCCCTGGCCACGGCCACCAAGGCACTGACCACCCTGCGCCTGGAGGGCCTGGTGGTGGCCCGCGCCCGGATCGGCACGGTCGTGGCGGGCGCGGCCCGGCCCCCCGCCGCCGTCCCCTCCGAGGAATCCGGGCAGAAGTCCGTCCAGGAGCGGGAGCGGGGGCGGGAGGGGGAGCAGGAGCTGAACCTCGACCGGATCGTCCGCACCGCGATCGGGATCGCCGACGCCGAGGGGCTCACGGCGCTCTCCATGCGCGGCGTCGCGGCCCGCCTCGGCGTCGCCCCGATGTCGACGTACCGGTACGTGCCGAGCAAGGAGGAGCTCGTCCTCCTCATGGCCGACGCCGCGTTCGGCGAGGAGACGTACCCCGCGCGAGCCCCCGAGGGCTGGCGCGCCCGCGTCGAGCTGGGCGCGCGGGCGATGTGGCGCCTGTACCGCAAGCACCCGTGGCTGGCGCAGCTCGGCTCGCTCTCGCGCCCGCTGCTCGTCCCGCGCCTCCTCGTCCACGGCGAGTGGATCCTGGCCGCCCTCGACGGCCACGGCCTCGCGCCCACCGAGCTGTTCGACGTCCACGTGCTGATCTACAGCCACGTCCAGGGCCTGGCGGTGCACCTGGAGCGGGAGGCGCACGCCGAGGCGGCCACCGGCCAGTCCGAGGACCAGTGGATGGACAGCCGCGCCTCCGATCTCCAGGCACTGGCGGAGTCCGGCCGGTTCCCGACCTTCGCCAAGGTGGTGGGCGCCTTCGAGGACGGCTACGACCTGGACCTCGACGCCCTCTTCGAACGGGGCCTCACCGCACTGCTCGACGGCCTCACACCGCTCGTCGAGGGCCGGCGGGCGTGACGGGCGGGCCACCAGGGCCGGCGTCGAGGCGTCCGAACTCCTCTGGGAGGAAAGGGGGTTCGGTCTGTTCGCGGTGGAGGAGCGGGCCACCGGGCGGCTCGCCGGATTCACCGGTCTCGCCGTCCCGCACTTCCTTCCGGAGCTGCTCCCGGCCGTCGAGATCGGCTGGCGCCTCGGCCGCGCCTTCTGGGGCCGGGGCCTGGCGACGGAGGCGGCGCGGGCGGCGCTCGCGTACGGCTTCGGGGAGTGCGGCCTCGACCGGGTGGTGGGCGTCGCCCAGACCGGCAACCACGCCTCCGAGCGCGTCATGGCGAAGCTGGGCATGCGCCTGGACCGCGAGACGGTGGACCCCGGCTCCGGCCGCCCGGTCCGGGTCCACGCCATCGACCGCCCCTGAGGGACGGCCCCGCGAGAGGCGTCTGTGAGATGGGCCTCCACGGGAGCCGGATGCGCCACCGCCCCGACACCCCCTAACCTCGGCGGGTCCGCCCGGACTCGGGCGGCGGAACGGAGGGAGGAACGTTCATGCGGGAGCGGAGAGCGGGCGGACGGCTGAGGGTCGCGGCATGGGTGATGATCCCCCTGGGACTGGCCTCCGTCCTGGGCGGCATCCTGTACTTCTTCACGGCCCACCGCGGCGTCTCGGTGATGGGCCAGGGGATGGAGCCCACGCACCCCCGGGGCTCGGTGGTGCTCGTCACGGACGTCGACGCGGACGACATACGCAGGGGCGACGTCCTCCTCCTCCAGGTCCCCGGCCGTTACGGCGGCGCGCCGGTCATCCAGCGGGTGATCGGCAAGGGCGGCGACCGCGTCGCCTCCGACGGCACCCAGGTCACGGTGAACGGCGAACCCCTCGCCGAGCCCTACCTGAAGAAGGACCGCCTGCCCCCGACGCCGGTCCCGTTCGAGGCGGAGGTCCCGGAGGGCCGCCTGTTCCTGCTGGGCGACAACCGGGGCAACGCGAACGACTCCCGCTTCTTCCTCGACGACCACTCCGGCAGCGTCCCGACCGCCGGCGTCCTCGGCCGCGTCAGCGAGGGCCTGCCGCCGACCGTGCTGACGGCCGGCGCCCTCGGCGCCGCGCTGATCCTGGGCGGCATCGGCACCGGATACGCGGCGTGGCGCCGGGCCCGGTCCGCACAACCCTCGGAGCAGCCGGCGCGTCCTTGAGGGAGACGCGGCCACGGGGAGGACCCGGCCGCACAGGGGGGCTCACATGAGTGACGTACTGATCGCGGCGGCCCGCTGGATCGGCCGGGGCGCGGTCGCCGTCATCGACTTCGCCATCCTGCGCCAGGACTACACGCACGTGCGCGACAGGATCCGCAGGAACCGGCCCCGCCGCTGACGGTACGTCTCCCGCCGCGCGGCGCCCGCCTCCTGCGGGCGCGGGCGGCGGGTCCTCCTACGACCCGGACCCTTCCCGGTCCCGGCAGGCGGCCGGGTCCTCGACGACCGCCTCGCAGGCCACGAGGCCCGCCGCGTACTGCATCGGGTTCGACTCGACGGCCACGTCGAGCTGCTGCACGGCGGCGCGCACCGCGGACCGTGCCGCGTAGGGGTAGCAGTCCCCGTGCTCCGCCACGATGTCGGCCGCCGTCCGGACCCTCATCGGCCCGACCTGGTCGCTGGTCCCCCGCTTCGCCCAGTCGCCGAAGAGGTCCTCGACCGTCCGCCGCACCTCCGCGCAGGACGGCCCGTCGCCCCGGTCGGCCGGCCGGGCCCCCACCACGTACCCGCCGACGACCAGGACCACGGCACAGGCCACGGCCAGGGCCCCCACCCACCCTCGTCTCATGGACGATCACCCTAGGACCGGCCCACCGCACGGGCCAGCCTTTAACGCCCTCTGCCGGTAGGGGACATGACGTCCGCGGCACTCACACCCGCGACGCTCTCCACCGTGACGCGGACGGACGCGTCGCGGAGGGCCGCGACGAGGCTGTCCTCGACGTAAAGACGAGAACCAGGGGAAGACCTACCCCACCCCTCCCACCTCCCCGTCGGCACCCGTCACTCACTTGGGTGACTTGGGTGAACTGGGCTGGATTTCGGGCGGGTTGCCTGGCATATGCTCACGCCACAACCCCAGACATGCGTCGGCCCCCGGCGGGAGTAGCAATCCCGGTCGGGGGCCTGACCACCGAGGAAGGCAACAACTTCCCGATGGCTTCCACGCAGCCTAACCCGCCCCTGCGCGGCTCCGGGCTCGTTCACCACAACGTCCCTCTGACCGCCCACTTCCTGGTCATCAGCAAAGAGCTTCCCCGGTGCCCCGGGATCTCCCTCCTGGCGATCGGGGTCGCCGTCCACCTCCAGTCGCTGCCGCCCGGTGCCGGCGTCGGGATCAAGGCCGTCGCCGCGAGGTTTCCGGAGAGCGAGTTCCGGGTCTCGGCGGCGATGCGGGAGCTGGAGGCACTCGGGTTCCTCCAGCGGATCCGCGAGCGGCTGCCGAACGGGCGGATCGTCTCGCGCACGATCTCGTACAACCGGCCGAGGGCTGACCTCGGACTCGTACGGAGGACGCCTCCGCCGCCCGCCACGGCACCGGCCACCGCGCAGGAGGTGTCGCCCCCTGCGACTGCGCCGCCGGGCGGCCCCGTCTCCGGCTCGGGCGCCGACCGGGAACCCCACCGGGGTCCCGACGACGACCCCGGCCCCGACCCGGATCCTGACGACGACCCGGACCCCGACCCTGGGCCTGGGCCTGGGCCCGATACCGACCCCGCCCCGGGCCCGGCGCCCGATGCCGCCACCGCCGACGCATCCCCCTACGCGGCTCCGGCATCTGCGGACGACCCCGGCCGCGCCCCGCACAACCACTCCGCCCCTTCCCCGCTCGCCGACGCGCACCGGGCAGGCGCCGAGCTGCTCGCCGGGCTTCGGGTGCACGAGCCCCGGCTGCTGCTCTCCGAGCGGGACGTGCGGCGGCTGGCGCCCGACGTGACGGTCTGGCTGGAGCGGGGGGCCGACCCGGCGGCCGTGGGGCGGACGCTCCGCGCGGGGCTTCCGGGTGACCTCGCCAGTCCGGCGGGGCTGCTCGCCCACCGGCTGAGGGTCCTCCTGCCGCCACCGCTCCCGGTCGGGCCGCCACCGCCCGCCGTCCCGGGGCCCCGCGTCGTCTGCGAGGACTGCGAGCGGCCCTTCCCTGCGTCGGTGACGGCACCCGGACGGTGCCGGGAGTGTCAGGAGGAGGCTCGGCTTGACCCTCACGCGGCGTGAGGCTGAAAGGTGGGCCGCATGAGCGACAAGAACCATTACGACGCCTTCGAGATGAGCCCCGTCCCGACGCCCGGGCCGGACGCCGTGCCGCCGGAGCCGTTCCACGGGATCTACGGCATGCCGTCCTTCGTCACCGTCCCCACCACCGATCTCGCGGAGTCCGTGGACTTCTGGACCCGGGGGCTCGGCTTCTTCGAGCTGTTCGGCGTCCCCGGCGTCCTCGTGCACCTGCGCCGGTGGGCCTTCCAGGACGTGCTGCTCGTCGCGGCGGAGAGCGTCCCCGAGGGGCCGCCGGCCATGAGCTACAGCTTCGCCGGGGTGCTCGGACAGGTCGACTCCCTGGTCGAGGCGTGCCGCGCGCTGCGGCCGGACTCGGTCGACGGGCCCCGGGACACGCCCTGGAACACCCGGGACGTGGAGGTGATCACCCCGGAGAACGCCCGGGTCGTCTTCACGGCGGCGAAGCCCTTCGACCCGGCGAGCCAGGAGGCCCGGAACCTCGCG
Source organism: Streptomyces sp. NPDC058955 (assembly GCF_042741435.1). Taxonomy (NCBI): domain Bacteria; kingdom Bacillati; phylum Actinomycetota; class Actinomycetes; order Kitasatosporales; family Streptomycetaceae; genus Streptomyces; species Streptomyces sp. NPDC058955. The sequence goes on from NZ_JBHYKM010000008.1 coordinate 77,176, forward strand.
GCGATCGGGATCACGCCGCCGGTCAGCCACGAGGGCGGCGACAATGGGGCCCATGGCTGATGACGTGGATCCCGGTCTGACCGTCGGCCAGGTCGCGGCGCGCCTGGACGTCACCGTCCGCGCGCTGCACCACTGGGACGAGATCGGGCTCGCGCGGCCGTCGCTGCGTACGGCCGCCGGGTACCGGCTCTACACCGGAACGGACCTCGAACGCCTGCACCGCGTCGTCGTCTACCGCGAGCTGGGCCTCGGCCTGGACCGGATCCGGGACGTCCTGGACGACGCGGGCACGGACGTGACCGGCGCGCTGCGCGCCCAGCGCGCGCAGGTCGGCCGGCGGATCGAGCGCCTCCAGCGGCTCGGCACCGGCCTCGACCGGATGATCGACGCCCACGAGCGGGGGGGGGGGGGGGGGCGGCGCCCCCCCCCCCCGCGCCGCCCCCCCCCCCGCGCCCGCCCGCCCGGGCGCGGCGCCGCCCGCGCCGCGCCGGCGGGGCC
>NZ_JBHYKM010000008.1:77683-110413 GCF_042741435.1 Streptomyces sp. NPDC058955
CCCCGGCCCCGGCGGTTTTTCCCCCCCCCCCCGCGGGGGGCCTGCTGCTCACCGCCGAGCAGCAGGCCGCGCTCTTCGGCCCCGACTGGGACCCGGAGTGGTCCGCGCAGGCCCGTGCGGCGTACGGGGACACCCCGCAGTGGCAGGCGTACGCCGAGCGCTCCGCCGCACGCGGCCCGGAGGAGTGGCGGGCCGTCACCGAGACCGTCACCGCCCTCGAACGCGCCCTCGGGGAGGCGATGGACGCCGGCGTCGAGCCTGGGAGCGCGGAGGCGGGACGGCTGGTGGCGCGCCACCGCGAGGTCTTCGGCGCCGCGTACTTCCCCCTCACCCGGCAGATGCAGGTCTGCCTCGGACGCCGCTTCGAGACCGATCCGGAGTTCGCCGCGCACTACGACTCCATCCGCCCCGGCCTCGCCGCGTGGTTCCGCCGCACCATCGACGCCGACGCGCGCACCCACGGCGTCGACCCGGAAACCGCGAGCTGGCAGTAGGCGCGGCGGCCTAGCATCACCCGCATGGCGACGTTCGTACACCTCGCGCCGGCCGTCCACGGGGCGCGGATACGGCGGAGCGGGATCAAGGCCCTCGGCCGGGGGCGGGGCAGCGGGCTCGGGGACGGGCCGGGCGTGTACCTGTTCCCCGTCCTGCCCTCGTACACCCTTACCCACCAGTGGCTGCGGGAGCTGGCCCGCCGCCCCGGGCCGCGCGGACTCGTCGCCGTCCATGTGCGCCTGCCCGACGGCGAACCGGTGACCGTGGGCCAGTACGGCGAGCGGGAGCCGCGGGAGACGACCGCCGCCGAAGCCGTGCGGCGCATCCGGGAGTTGGGGGACCGGGCGCTCGGGTGGGAGGTGTTCCTGCCGCGGGCGGCCGCACGGGCCGAGATCCGGCAGGTGCGGGCGGTACGGCAGGTCGCCGGGTGGCGGTACTTCCCCGGGGCGCACGGGGTCGCCCCCTGCGTCTGCGCGGGGTGCGTGGTGCGGGGCGAGTACGGCTCCCGGCGGCTGCGCGAACGGCGGCCCCACCCGGAGGACGGCCCCGCCCCGGCCTCCCGCATCCTGCTCGCCCGGATCGCCGCCGCGGAGGCCCGGGGCGACACGGCCGCGGTCCGCGAGGCCCTGAGCTGGTTCCGGCTGCGCCGCCGCGGCCCCGTCGCCGAACTGGCGGCGCTCGCGGCCCATCCGGACCCGGCGGTACGCAGCGTGCTCGCGGCGGCGGTGGGCCGCTGGACGACACCGGGAGTCGACGCGCTGCTGCGGGAGCTGGCGGGCGCGGCGGAGGCGGAGGTGCGCGCCGCGGTCGCCGAAGCGGTGGCCTACCGGGCGGGGGCGGCGACGGACTCGCTCCTCGCGGAGCTGTCCCGCGATCCGGTGGCGGCGGTGCGCGAGGCGACGCTGGAGGGCCTGGTCCATCGCGGCGCGGCCCACGCCCTGACCCGCCTCTCCGTTGCGGGCCGCGCCCGACTGTGAGCGTTGCGCGCACCCGCGCCACGCCGCTGCGGACCGCACCCGCGCCACTCCGCTGCGGGGCCGCACCCGCGCCGCTCCGTTGCGGGCTGCGACCGCGCCGCTGCCGTTGTGGGCAATCGTTCCGCCCTGCGGAACGCCTGCCCACACGGAGGTGCGGCGAACGGGCGCCGCCCGGAAGACGGGCCCGGCGCGCAGCCGGACGTGAGGTTGGGCACCGCCCCGCGGAACGCCTGCCCAGACGGAGGACCCGCGGACGGGCCCCGCCCGGAAGCCCGGGGCCGGCGTGCGGCCGGACGGCGTCGCTCGGAAGCGTAGGTGTCGGCTCCTGTTCGCTCAGCGAACTCTCGCGTCCTGAATGTGTCTTGACGTGACATCAGTTCTTCACCCACCATTCAGCACGCACTCGCACAGCTCCAACGCCTCGCGTCACCCACGGCGCGAGGCGCTCGCACGTTCCGTCCCATCCCCGTTCGGAATCCGGAGCCCCCACATGAAACTCTCCGCGAGAATCGCCGCCCTGGCAGGTTCCTCGGCGCTCGTCCTCGGTGCCCTCGCCGGCGCCGCGCCGGCCACCGCCGCGCCGGCGGGTGCCACCGCCGCGCCCGACATCCCGGTCGCCAGCGTCAAGCAGCACCTGGCCGACCTGCAGTCCATCGCCACCGCCAACGGCGGCAACCGGGCGCACGGCCGGGCCGGCTACAAGGCGTCCATCGACTTCGTGAAGGCCAAGCTGGACGCGGTCGGATTCACCACGACCGTCCAGCAGTTCACGTACAACGGCACCACCGGCTACAACCTGATCGCCGACTGGCCGGGCGGCGACCCGAACCAGGTCGTCATGGCCGGCTCGCACCTCGACTCGGTGACCTCGGGCCCCGGCATCAACGACAACGGCTCCGGCTCGGCCGCCATCCTGGAGGCCGCACTCACCGTCGCCCGCACCGGCTACCAGCCCACCAAGCACCTGCGGTTCGGCTGGTGGGGCGCGGAGGAGCTGGGCCTCGTCGGGTCGAAGCACTACGTGAACAACCTGCCCAGCACCGAGCGTTCGAAGCTGAAGGGCTACCTCAACTTCGACATGATCGGCTCGCCGAACCCGGGCTACTTCGTCTACGACGACGACCCGGTCATCGAGCAGACCTTCAAGGACTACTTCGCCGGCATCGGGGTCCCGACCGAGATCGAGACCGAGGGCGACGGCCGCTCCGACCACGCCTCGTTCAAGAACGTCGGCATACCCGTCGGCGGTCTCTTCACCGGCGCCAGCCGGGTCAAGACCAGCGCCCAGGTGTCGAAGTGGGGCGGTACGGCCACGGCCTTCGACCGCTGCTACCACTCCTCCTGCGACACCACCGCGAACATCAACGACACGGCCCTGGACCGCAACAGCGACGCGATCGCCCACGCGCTCTGGACCCTGTCCGGCACCACCACGACCCCGCCCACCGGCACGGTCTTCGAGAACACCGCCGACGTCCCGATCCCGGACAACGGCGCCGCGGTGACCTCGTCCGTCACCGTCTCCGGCATCACCGGCAACGCGCCGAGCAACCTCGCCGTCGGCGTGGACGTCGTCCACACCTGGCGCGGTGACCTCGTCGTCGACCTCGTGGCCCCCGACGGCTCGGTCTACAACCTGCACAACAAGACCGGCAGCAGCGCCGACAACATCCAGCAGACGTACACCGTGAACGCCTCCGGCGAGGTCGCCAACGGCGTCTGGAAGCTGCGCGTCCAGGACACCGCGTCCGCCGACACCGGCTACATCAACGGGTTCAAGCTGACGTTCCCGTAAGCCCGTAGGGCCGTCCGCACCACGCAGACCACCCGGGTGGGTCGGTGAACCTTCTCCCGACCCACCCGGGCTACCAACTCCGCTTCTGCCCGGCCGCGTCTACTTGGCCGCGTTCGCCGCGTCCACCAGCGCCTGCGGCGTCACCGCGCCGACGTAGACCTTGCCGTCGTCGGTCATCAGCGCGTTGACGATCTTGGTCTTGAAGACCGTGCCGGAGCCGAACTTCCCGCTGACCTTCTCGCCGAGCGAGTCCAGGAAGCCCTGGACCTCCTTCGGCGCCTCGTCCGTCTTCGGGGCCGGCGCGCCGGAGTCGAAGCGGGCGATGGTCGTCCAGCCCTCCCCGATGACGTTCATGTCGCCCTTGTCGCCGCCGAGGCCGCCGCCGAGGCCGCCGCCGAGGCCGCCGCCGAGGCCGAAGTCCCCGAACTCCTTCTCCAGGTCCTTCTCCAGGTCCTTGCCGGCGTCCTGGTGCGACTTCTCGATGTCGTCGCCCTCGGTGACCTTCGCGCCCTTCGGGACGGTGAAGTCGAACTCCGAGGCCGCCGGCTTCCCGAAGTCGACCTTGGTGAAGCCCGCGTCGACGACCGGCTTGCCGCCGCTCGTGGAGTCCAGGGTGAACTTCAGCGGGGTGCCGGTGGCCGCGTCGACCGCGATGGTGATCGCGTCGACCGTGGAGCCCTGCTGCTTCGGCTCGATCACCAGCCGGTACGCGTCCCGGCCCGCGACGTTCGCCGTGCCGCCGACCGTGAGGGAGGTGGTGTCGCCCGCGGCCTTCAGGACCTCGTCGGCGAGCTCCTTGGGGCTGACCGGCAGCTCCTTCTCGGGGGCCTCGCCGGCCTCGCCGACGCCCTTCTCGTGGAAGACCTCGTCGGAGCGGGAGTCGTAGGCCCACACCTCGTCGCCGTTGTGGACGAGGCTGTACTGCTCCTTGCCGTCGAGCAGCGTCAGCTTCTGGCGGTCCGGGCCGTCGGCGGCGATCTTCAGGGTGTGGGTGCCGGAGACGAGCTTGGTGAGCTGCGCGGACGGGTCGGCGGAGCCCTCGCCCTCGGCGGAGCCGCCCACGGCGCCGCCCGCGATCCCGCCGAGCAGACCGTCGAAGGCCGGCAGGCCGAGGTCGGTGGAGACCTTGAAGGTGCCGGACAGGGTCTGGGTGTCCGAGGCCGCGATCTTCTCGATGAGCTGCTGAGCCGTGATCTCCGGCAGGTCCGGGTCCCCGGACGCGGCGAGTGCCGGGACCAGTCCGATGGTCGCGGCGGCGATTCCGGCCACCGCGACCGGGACGACGTACCGGCTCGTCTTTCGCTGTGCTGCCATGGTCTCTGATCCCTCCGTGCCCTGGCGGACTGCTTCTCGATGTCTCCATCTCACCAGGGCGGGGGCCGGGAATCGTCAGCCCGGGGGATCAACCTCGTGTACCCCTCCGGGATGACATCCCCCTAGGGAGGGGATGACGTTCACCGGGGAGGGTCAGCCCGCGCGGTGCACCACCGCGTCGCACAGCTCCTGGAGGGCCGCCTTCGCGTAGCCGTCGGGCAGCGGCGCCAGCATGGCCCTGGCCTCCTCCGCGTACCGCACGGTGTCCCGGCGGGCCTGCTCCAGGGCGGGGTGGACGCGGAGCCGGCGGAGCACCTCGGCGTGCCGGGCGTCGTCGGTGAGGTCGCTGTCGACGAGGGCGACGAGCTCCAGGTCCTCGGGGCGGCCGTGGGCGGCCGCGGCGGCCCGCAGGCGGAGGACCGGGAGGGTGGGGACGCCCTCGCGGAGGTCGGTGCCGGGGGTCTTGCCGGACTCGTGGCCCTCGGAGGCGATGTCGAGGACGTCGTCGGCGAGCTGGAAGGCGACGCCGAGCCGCTCGCCGTACTGGGTGAGGATGTCGACGACGGACTCGTCGGCGCCGGACATCATGGCGCCGAAGCGGCAGGAGACGGCGACGAGGGAGCCGGTCTTGCCGCCGAGGACGTCGAGGTAGTGGTCGACGGGGTCGCGGCCGTCGACGGGCCCGGCGGTCTCCAGGATCTGGCCGGTGACGAGCCGTTCGAACGCCTCGGCCTGGATCCGGACGGCCTCGGGGCCGAGGTCCGCCAGGGTGTGCGAGGCGCGGGCGAAGAGGAAGTCACCCGTGAGGACGGCGAGGGAGTTGCCCCAGCGGCTGTTGGCGCTGGGCACGCCCCGGCGGACGGCGGCCTCGTCCATGACGTCGTCGTGGTAGAGCGTGGCCAGGTGGGTGAGCTCCACGACGACGGCCGCGGGCACGACGCCGGGCGCGTAGGGGTCGCCGAACTGGGCGGCGAGCATCACGAGCAGCGGCCGGAACCGCTTGCCGCCGGCGAGCACCAGGTGCTGGGCGGCCTCGGTGATGAAGGGGACATCGCTCTTGGTGGCGTCGAGGAGGCCGGCCTCGACGGCCGCCAACCCGGTCTGGACATCGGCCTCAAGAGCCTGGTCCCGCACGCTAAGACCGAACGGCCCGACGACGGTCACGAGGGGGTCTCCTGTCTGCTGACGCCTGCTGACGATCACATGGCGACGATCACATGGTTGGGGTGGTGATCACACGGTGTTCGTGGTCACACGGATTGTCGATGTGTCGCTGGGATTCACTCAAGCCAGCGTATCCGGTCACGTTTCGATCACCGTGGGCGCCTTCCCGTCACCCCCGGTATGTTCGTGATCAGCTGATACGACATGGAGTGTACGAATTGTCCAGAGCGGCGATCGACAAGGACACCGGGGAGCAGCCGCCCCCGGAGGACGACCGGGCCTTCCTGGGCCGTCCGCGCGGCCCGCTCACCCTGTGCGCCGCGTCCATTGAGGTGACCTGATGACGAAGATCCGTACCGACTTCCCGTACGAGACCCGCCACGAGGACATCCGCATCCCGCTGCCCGACGGCACCCGGCTGTACGCGCGCGTGTGGCGGCCGCTCACCGACGAGCCCGTCCCCGCCCTCCTGGAGTACCTCCCCTACCGGCTCACCGACTGGACCGCGCCCCGCGACTGGCAGCGCCACCCCTGGTACGCGGGCCACGGCTACGCCTCCGTGCGGGTCGACGTCCGGGGCCACGGCAACAGCGAGGGCCTGCCCGGCGACGAGTACGACGCCACCGAGCTCGCCGACGGCGTCGCCGTCGTGAACTGGCTCGCCGAGCAGGAGTGGTGCACCGGCCGGGTCGGCATGTTCGGCATCTCCTGGGGCGGCTTCAACAGCCTCCAGATCGCCGCCCTCGCCCCGGAGCCCCTCAAGGCGGTCGTCACCGTCTGCTCCACCGACGACCGCTACGACAACGACGTCCACTACATGGGCGGCTCCGTCCTCGGCGTCGACATGCACGCCTGGGCCGCCACCATGCTCGCCTTCGTCTGCCGCCCGCCCGACCCGCGGTACGCGGACGAGGAGTGGCGGGAGCTGTGGCTGCGCCGCCTGGAGGCCGTCGAGCCCTTCGTCCACACCTGGCTCTCCCACCAGACCCGGGACGACTACTGGAAGCACGGCAGCGTCTGCGAGGACTACCCGGCGATCCGGGCCGCCGTCCTCGCCGTCGGCGGCTGGCACGACCCGTACCGCGACACCGTCCTCCGGCTGGTCGAGCACCTCCCCCAGGACCGGGTCCGCGGCATCATCGGCCCCTGGTCCCACCAGTATCCCGACCGCGGCCTGCCGCCCGGCCCCGCGATCGGCTTCCTCCAGGAGACCCTCCGCTGGTGGGACCACCACCTCAAGGACGCGCCGAACGACGTCATGGCCGAGCCGCTGCTCCGCGCCTGGATCAGCGAGTCGCACCCGCCGGCCACCGTCTACGAGGAGCTGCCCGGCCGCTGGGTCGCCGACCCGTCCTGGCCGTCCCCGCACGTCACCCCCGTCACGTACGGCTTCGGCGGCGAGCCCGTCGTCGTCTCCTCGCCGCAGCAGACCGGCATCGACGCGGGCCGCTTCTTCCCCTTCGGCAACGACGCCGACCTGCCGCCCGACCAGCGCGACGAGGACGCCCACTCGGCCTGCTTCGACTTCCCGGTGCCGCAGGACGGCGCCCCCATCGAGATCCTGGGCCGCCCCGCCGTCGAGGTGCGCCTGACCGCCGGGGCGCCGACCGGGCAGGTCGTCGCCCGGCTCTGCGACATCGCCCCGGACGGCTCCTCCACCCTGGTCACCCGCGGCGCGCTCAACCTCTCCGCCCGCTACGGCCGCGACCGGGCCGTGGACGCGCAGCCCGGCGAGGCGGAGACCTGCCGCTTCGAGCTGAACGGCATCGGGCACACCTTCCCGCCCGGCCACCGGGTCCGGCTCGCGCTCTCCTCCGCGTACTGGCCGTGGATCTGGCCGCAGCCCGACGCCGCCGGCTTCACCCTCGACCCGGCCGGCTCCTCCCTCACCCTTCCGGTCCGCGCCCGGACGGAGGACGCGGTCTCCTTCGAGGAGCCCGAACAGTCCCCGCCGCTCGGCGTGTCGTCCCCCGGCACCCTGGAGGAGTCCCGCCCCGAACGGCTGGTGCTCCGGGACGTCGCCAAGGGCGAGTGGACCCTCCAGGTGGACCCGAAGTACGGCGGCACGCGCGTGTACCCGGACGGTCTGGAGTACACGGAGGACGCCGTGGAGACGTACACGATCGCCGAGGACGACCCGCTCTCCGCCCGCACGGGCTCGGAGTGGCACATCCGGCTCCACCGGCCGGAACTCGCCTGGGACGTCACCATCGACACCCGCTCCGAGATCACCTGCGACGCGGACGCCTTCCACACCGCCGACGAGGTGGTGTGCAAGGAGGGCGGCGAGGTCGTCTTCCACCGCACCTGGGAGAAGCGGATCCCCCGCACGGCGGGCTGAGCCCGGGCCGTACGGGGGATCGCGGTGCCGCCTAGGCGTCGGCCTTGCGACGGCGGGCGACGAACAGCGCGCCCGCGCCGAGCACGACGGCCGCACCGGCGGCGGCGCCGAGCTGCGGCAGCGTGTCGTTCGCACCGGTCGCGGCGAGCTGCCCGCCGGTGGTCACCGGCGTGTTCGAGGAACCACCCTGCTGGGTGGTGTTGGAGGTGGCGGCCGGAGCCGGGGTGGAGGTCGACGGGGACGGCTCCGGGGTGGGCTCCGTCGTCGGCTCCTGCGTCGGCGTCGGCTCGCCGTCCCCGGCGCCGGTGACGTCGAACCACGCGACGGCGACCTCGTCGCTGATGCCGCAGGAACCGTCCTCGCCCCAGTACATCGCCGAGGAGTTCAGCGTGCCCACGTTCACCGGGACGTCGCCGTCGACGGTGACCCGCAGCTTGACCTCGGAGGTGTGGCCCTTGTCGATCGCGCCGAACTCAGCGGTGTCGAACTCGTCGGTGATCTCGGTCCACTCCAGGACGTCCTTGGAGGACCACTCGATCGTGGGGCGGTCGAGCGGGTCGTGCAGGTCCTCCCGGTCCAGCGGCTTCCCGTCCTCGTCCAGACCGTCGAAGAGCGCGGCACCGGGGTACGCCAGGACGTCGTCCAGGTCGCGGTCCGAGACGTTGGAGAGGGCGAGCGTGAAGATCCCGCTGCCGCCGGCCTCGATCTTCTCGGGTCCGGTCAGGGAGAAGGAGAGCGAGGCGTCCTCCTTGCACCCCTCCTGGATCGACTTCCAGAACTCCAGGTCGTCCTTGGCCGTGGCGAGCTCCTCCTCGGCGGTCTTCAGCTCCTCACCGAGGCGCGTGTGCTCCCGGGTCAGCGCGACATGGGCGTCGAACCAGGCGGTGTTGGCTGCGTCGTAACGCTCCTTGGCGGTCCGCTCGGCGGCCTCGGCCGCGTCCCGCGCCTCCACCGCGTCGGCGACGGCCTGCTTGGCGTCGGTCTTCTGCTGCTCGGTGGCGTTCGGGTCCTCGTTCACCTTCGTGAGCTCGGCCTCGGCCGCGGTCAGCGCCTGGACCGCGGCGGCGGTGGCGACCCTCGCGTCGTCGTACGCCTGCTTCGCCCCGTCGTACTCGGCCTGCACGTCCGCGGGGACCTTCTTGGCCTCGATGTCGACCAGCAGCTGCGCGCGCCGCTTCTTGAGGTCGTCGACCTTGGCCTGGGCGGCCTCGACGGCCGCCTCCAGCTCCGCGATGGTCGGGGCTTCGTCGTCCTCGTGGTCGGCGGTGCCCGCCGACTGCTCCTGCGAGGGCTTCGGGGTCTCCGCGACGGCCGTGCCGGCGGAGAGGAACACGACCGGCGTCGTGACGGCTGCTGCCACGGCGGTCGCGAGAATGCGGCGGATCTTCACGTGGGGACCTTTTCCTGGTCAGGGAAGAAAGAGTGCGGCGACGCGCGCCCGCGGACTCTTCACGCGGGGGCGACGCCGTGCTGATCGTATGGCGCGAAATGGCCTCCCGGCAGGGGCGTTTCCCCAGCTCGGGACGGGATCCGCCGACACCGGGGGAACAAATCGCGCATACGAGGGCGGTTGCCCACGGAGCCCCCGGTTTCTCTGTGATCCATGTCATCCTCGCCCGGCGGCCCGCCCCGTAACGTGTCCCTCACCCATCATCGAAAGCGAGGCACGCACCGATGCCCGAGCACAGCCCGCTCGACCTGGCCGAGGGCGACCCCTTCGGCCCGCACAACCTCCCGTACGGCGTCTTCACCACCGCCGACGAGCCGGGCCGGCGCCGGCTCGGCGTCCGGATCGGCGGGTACGTGCTGGACGCGGGGGCCGCGGCGCACGCGCTCGGCTCCCCGTACGCCTCCCTCCTGGCGCAGCCGGGCCTCGACGCGCTGCTGGCCGCCGGGCGGACCGCCTGGCGGGACGTCCGGCGCGCGCTGACGGCCTGGGTGACGGTCCCGGCGCACCGCCCCGAGATCGAGCCGCTGCTGCACCCGCTGGACGCGGTGACGCTGCACCTGCCGTACACGGTCGCGGACTACGTGGACTTCTACGCGAGCGAGCACCACGCCACCAACGTGGGCCGGATGTTCCGTCCGGACGGCGAGCCGCTGACGCCCAACTGGAAGCACCTGCCGATCGGTTACCACGGCCGGGCGGGCACGGTCGTGGTGTCCGGCACCGACGTGGTGCGGCCCTCGGGCCAGCGGAAGACGCCCGCCGACGCGGCGCCGGTCTTCGGCCCGTCGGTGAAGCTGGACATCGAGGCGGAGGTCGGCTTCCTCGTCGGCACCCCGTCGGAGCTGGGCCGCCCGGTGCCGCTCGGCGCCTTCCGGGACCACGTCTTCGGCCTGACGCTGCTGAACGACTGGTCGGCGCGGGACGTGCAGGCGTGGGAGTACGTGCCGCTGGGCCCGTTCCTCGGCAAGTCCTTCCAGACCTCGGTGTCGGCGTGGGTGACGCCGCTGGAGGCGCTGGACGCGGCCCGTACCGCGCCGCCGGCCCGGGACTTCCCGCTCCTCCCCTACCTGGACGACGCGGCGGAGGAGGAGCCGGGCGGCTTCGACGTGCGGATCTCCGTGGAGATCAACGGGGAGGTGGTGGCGGAGCCGCCGTTCGCCACCATGTACTGGACGGCCGCCCAGCAGCTCGCCCACATGACGGTGAACGGCGCCTCCCTGCGCACGGGCGACCTGTACGGCTCCGGCACGGTCTCCGGCCCCGAGGTGGGCCAGCGCGGCTCGCTCCTGGAGCTGACCTGGAACGGCCGGGACGCGATCGAACTGGCCGGGGGGAAGCGGACGTTCCTGGAGGACGGCGACGAGGTCGTGCTGACCGCGTGGGCGCCCGGCCCGGACGGCACCCGGGTGGGGCTGGGCGAGGTCCGGGGCCGGATCGCCCCCGCCGCCTAGCCCACCCGCCAGAGGGCCGGGACGTTCGGCGGCTCCCAGCCGGCCTGGGCGGTGTGCGCCTGGAGGCACACATAGCCCAGGCCGCCGTACGTGACCCGGTCCCCGGCGACGTACGCCCGTCCGGCGGTCCAGGTGCCGCCGGGCGGGGCGGTGGTCGCCGTCGCCGTGGGCGTCGGCGTCGGCCCCGGGTCCTGCGGCACGTCGATGACGAAGTCGAAGGCGGCCTCCCGCCCCCCGCCCGCGTCCCGCACGGTCATCAGCAGCCGCGGGTCGAAGATCGTGTCGGTGTTGTTCCGGGGCTCGTTCGGGAAGTACAGCTGGGTCGTGAGGATCGGCCGTCCCGGCGCCTGCACCTTCACGTGGAGGTGGCGGGTGCGGCCCGGGTAGAGCCCGGGGACGATGGTGGTGAGCTTGAACGACCCGTCGGCGCCGGTGAACTGGTGCCCGCGGAACTTGAAGCCGGTGTTGTCGTAGGCCCCGTTGTTGTCCGCCTGCCAGAAGTCGAGCAGCACCCCCGACACGGGGCGGCAGGCCCGCCCGAACACGTAGCCGCTGACGGTCAGCCGGGTCCCGGCACCGTCCGGCAGGCTGCTGCGCAGCGGCGAGTTGGGCTTGAAGTAGGGGCCCTCCATCTGCGGCAGGGTCAGGTCGTCGCCGTCGTCGCACTCCGGCGTGAGGTCGAGCGGCGTTCCGCCGTCGGTCAGGGTGCGGGCGAGCGCGGGGACGCCCATGAGCACGGCGGGCGCGGCCATGCCGGCCGCGAGCGCGGCCCGCAGCACGGCCTTGCGGGTGACGTGCCCGGTGCTGGTCTCGCTGTCCATGTGCCTGGCTCCTCAGGTGGGGGCTGGGATCGGCACGAACCTACGAGTCGCCGCTCCCGGCTTCGATGGACGGAACGGGGTGGTCGTGGTGTTTTCGGAAGTCGCCGGGGCTGAGCCCGACCTCCCGGCGGAAGAAGCGGCAGAAGTACGCGGGATCCCCGAAGCCGACCCGCGCGGCCACCTGCCGCACCGACAACGAGGTGGCCACGAGGAGCCGTTGGGCCTCCCGCGCCCGCGCCTCCCGCAGCAGCGCGGCGGGCGTCCGGCCGGTGGCGGCGCGCACGGCCTCGTTCAGGTACCCGGCCGAGACCCCGAGCCGCCCGGCGCACTCCCGTACGGACAGCCCTTCGGCGGCGGCCCGCCCCGCGAGCCCCAGGAACTCCCCGGCGAGCCCCCGCGGCGGCGCCACGGCCCGCCCGCCGGGCACCCGGGCGGCCCGCACGAGCAGCACGTGCAGCAGCGACCGCAGCACCCCGGCGAAGCCGTCGTCCCCGTGCCGGTACTCCTCGGCCAGCTCGCCCATCAGCAGCGAGGTCCGGGCGTGCGCCGCCGGGTCGAGGTCCACCCACGGCCGCTCCCCGAGCCGCCGCAGCAGCTCCTCGTCCTCCACCCCGCCGACCAGGAACTCCGGCGTGAACAGCACGAGCGATCCCTCAAGGCCGCGCACCCCCTCCCACCGGTGCACCTGCCCGGGCAGGATCACCCCGAGCTGCGGCGGCCGCACGGGGTACCGCTCGGTGTCGAGCACGTGCACCCCCGCTCCCTCGACGACGTGCACGATCTCGTAGAAGGTGTGCCGGTGCGGATAGTCGGCCCGGGACATGGGCCCCATGGCGTCGAACCCCCCAGCGGCGAACGGAACTTGCTCGGGCAGCCGTACTTCGAGCCGGTGCACCGGCGGCTCCCCGCCCCGCGGCTCGCCACAAGGCACCCCGGGTAAGACCGTGGTCCCGCGCATCCACCCCTCCCCGACTGGTACAGACCATTTCCGGGTCTCACGATCCCACGCCGTCCGGGCCCTGTCAGGAGTCCCGGACGTCACCGCGCGTAGCCACTCCGCTGGGCCAGTCCCGGGTGCGGGTGGGGGGTGGGCGTTCGATGCTCCTCACGGCGGCTCCGGGGAGGAGGCGCCCTCGGACCGGCGCCCGGTGGGCGCTTCCCTCATGCGAGGAGTACATCCCGATGTCCGCACGACCCCGTCCCGTCATGGCCGCGTGCGCGCTGGCCGCTTCCGTCGCGCTGGCCCTGGGGGCCGCCGCCCCGGCCGTCTCGGCCGCGCCCGTCGCCCCGGTCGCCGGTGGTGAGCACGGGTGGCCCCATCCGGACCTGGCGAAGACGTACGAGGCCACCGAGAAGTACAAGGACGAGCGGAAGGCGATCGCCGACGGCTTCCTGCGCACGGACATGTGCGTCGAGGACACCGGTCCCGACAAGCTCGGCGGGATGGGGTACCACTACGTCAACCCGGAGAACGTCGGGTCGAACGACCCGACCCTTCCGGCGGCCGTGCTGTACGAGAAGAACCACGAGACCGGGAAGCGCGAGCTGGTCGCCGTCGAGTGGGTGATCCCGAACACCGGGCAGCCGACGGCCCCGCGGATCTTCGGCCGGGCCTTCGACGGGCCCGCCGTGATCGAGGGCGTCGGCGACGTCTACACGCTGCACGCCTGGATCTACAAGAAGAACCCGGCCGGCCTCTTCACCCCGTACAACCCGCGGGTGCACTGCGTCTGCCCGGAGGACGCGCCCATGGCGTAGGCACGCGGAAGGGCCCGGCTCGCCCCCGAGCCGGGCCCTTCCTGTCAGCGGGTCGAGCGGGTCGAGCGCATCAGCGGACGAAGACGCTCGCCTGGCTCGCCAGGTCCAGGAAGTACTGCGGCGCGAGGCCGAGGACCAGGGTGACGACCACGCCCGCCGTGATGGTGAGCGTCGTCAGGACCGAGGGCACGGCGACCGTGGGGCCGTCCGCCTTCGGCTCGCTGAAGAACATCAGCACGATCACCCGGATGTAGAAGAAGGCCGCCACCGCCGAGGCGATGACGCCGACCACCACGAGCGCGCCCGCGCCGCCCTCCGCCGCCGCCTTGAAGACGGCGAACTTGCCGGAGAAGCCGGAGGTCAGCGGGATGCCGGCGAAGGCCAGCAGGAAGACCGCGAAGACCGCCGCGACCAGCGGGGAACGCCGGCCGAGGCCCGCCCACTTGGACAGGTGGGTGGCCTCGCCGCCCGCGTCCCGCACCAGCGTGACCACGGCGAACGCGCCGATCGTCACGAAGGAGTAGGCGCCCAGGTAGAACAGGACCGACGAGATGCCGCTCGGCGACGCCGCGATGACACCCGCGAGCAGGAAGCCCGCGTGCGCGATCGACGAGTACGCCAGGAGGCGCTTGATGTCGGTCTGGGTGATGGCGACGACCGCACCGCCGAGCATCGTGACGATCGCGACGCCCCACATGACCGGCCGCCAGTCCCAGGTGAGCCCGGGCAGCACCACGTACAGCAGGCGGAGCAGCGCGCCGAAGGCGGCGACCTTGGTGGCGGCGGCCATGAAGCCGGTCACCGGGGTCGGGGCGCCCTGGTAGACGTCCGGGGTCCACATGTGGAACGGGACGGCGCCGACCTTGAAGAGCAGGCCCATGAGGACCAGTGCGAAGCCGATGAGCAGCAGCACGTCGTTGCCCATCGTCTGGGCGAGCGCCGGGTTCACGGAGGCGACCGCGCCGTCGACGACGTCGGCGATGGCGGCGTACGAGACGGAGCCCGCGTAGCCGTAGAGCAGGGCGATCCCGAAGAGCAGGAAGGCCGAGGAGAAGGCGCCGAGCAGGAAGTACTTGACGGCCGCCTCCTGCGACATCAGCCGCTTGCGACGGGCGACGGCGCACAGCAGGTAGAGCGGGAGGGAGAAGACCTCCAGCGCGATGAACAGGGTCAGGAGGTCGTTGGCGGCCGGGAAGACCAGCATGCCGGCGATCGCGAAGAGCGCGAGCGGGAAGACCTCGGTGGTGGTGAAGCCGGCCTTGACGGCCGCCTTCTCGTGGTCGCTGCCGGGGACGGCGGCGGCCTCGGCGGCGAAGGAGTCGACCTTGTGGCCGTGGTCGGCCGGGTCGAGCCTGCGCTCGGCGAAGGTGAAGACGGCGACGATCGAGGCGAGCAGGATCGTGCCCTGGAGGAACAGGGCCGGGCCGTCGACGGCGATGGCGCCCATGGCCGCGATCCGGGCCTTGGTGGTGCCGTAGCCGCCGGCCGCGAGGCCGACGACGGCGGCGAACGCGGCCACCAGGGCGAGCACGGAGAGGAAGACCTGGCTGAGGTAGCGGCCCTTGCGGGGCACGAAGGCCTCGACGAGGACGCTGAGGACCGCCGCGCCGACCACGATCAGCACCGGGGCGAGCTGGGTGTACTCGATCTTCGGTGCCGGGATCTTGTTCAGCGGCTCGGCAGCCGTCGTCCACAGGCTGTGGACAGCGAGGGCGTTCACTTGGCCGCCTCCACGTTCTGGACGGGAACTTCGGGCTGGGGGTCCGTCCGCTGCACGTCCGACATCGTGTGCCGGACCGCCGGGTTCACGACGTCCGTCAGCGGCTTCGGGAAGACGCCGAGGAAGAGCAGGACGGCGATGAGCGGGGCGACCACCGCCAGCTCGCGCGGCCGCAGGTCCGGCATCGCGCGCACCTCCTCCTTCACCGGCCCGGTCATCGTCCGCTGGTAGAGGACGAGGACGTACAGCGCGGCGAGGACGATGCCGGTGGTGGCGACGATCCCGGCCACCGGGTAGCGGGCGAAGGTGCCCACCAGGACCAGGAACTCGCTGACGAACGGGGCGAGTCCGGGCAGCGACAGGGTCGCGAGACCGCCGATCAGGAAGGTGCCGGCGAGGACCGGCGCGACCTTCTGCACACCGCCGTAGTCGGCGATGAGCCGCGAGCCGCGCCGGGAGATCAGGAAGCCGGCGACCAGCATCAGCGCGGCGGTGGAGATGCCGTGGTTGACCATGTAGAGCGTGGCGCCCGACTGGCCCTGGCTGGTCATCGCGAAGATGCCCAGGATGATGAAGCCGAAGTGGGAGATCGACGCGTAGGCGACCAGGCGCTTGATGTCCCGCTGGCCGACCGCGAGCAGCGCCCCGTACACGATGCTGATCAGGGCGAGGACGACGATCGCGGGGGTGGCCCACTTCGACGCCTCCGGGAAGAGCCCGAGGCAGAAGCGGAGCATCGCGAAGGTGCCGACCTTGTCGACCACCGCGGTGATGAGGACGGCGACCGGGGCGGTCGCCTCCCCCATCGCGTTCGGCAGCCAGGTGTGCAGCGGCCACAGCGGCGCCTTCACCGCGAAGGCGAAGAAGAAGCCGAGGAAGAGCCACTTCTCGGTGGAGGACGCCATCTCCAGCGAGCCGTTCGCCCGCGCCTCGGCGATCTCGGTGAGCGAGAAGTTCCCCGCGACCACGTACAGCCCGATGACCGCGGCCAGCATGATGAGGCCGCCGACCAGGTTGTAGAGCAGGAACTTGACGGCCGCGTAGGAGCGCTGGGCCGCCGCGTTCTCGTCGGAGCCGCTGTGGGCGCGGTCGCCGAAGCCGCCGATGAGGAAGTACATCGGGATGAGCATGGCTTCGAAGAGGATGTAGAAGAGGAAGACGTCGGTGGCCTCGAAGGAGAGGATCACCATCGCCTCGACCATGAGGATCAGGGCGAAGAAGCCCTGCGTCGGCCGCCACCTCTTGTCGACGCGGTCATTGGGGTATCCCCTGCTCGAAGAGCTTGGGGAAGGGTCGGCGTCGTGCCAGCCGGCCAGCACGATGAACGGGATCAGCAGCGCGGTCAGCGCGATCAGCGCCACCCCGATGCCGTCGACGCCCAGCTCGTACCGGACCCCGAAGTCCCTGATCCAGGAGTGGGACTCGACGAGCTGGTAGCGGTCGCCACCGGGCTCGAACTGCGCCCAGACGGCCGCGGCCAGCACCAGCGTGACCAGCGAGACGGTCAGCGCCAGCCATTTGGCGGCCGTGCGGCGGGCGGCGGGGACGGCGGCGGTGAGGATCGCACCGACCGCCGGCACCGCTGCCGTCGCCGTAAGGAGCGGGAAGGACATGACAGTTACACCGCCCTCATCAGCAGGGTCGCGGCGATGAGGATCGCCGTACCGCCGAACATGGAGACCGCGTACGAGCGCACGTAGCCGTTCTGGAGCTTGCGCAGCCGGCCGGAGAGCCCGCCGACGCCGGCCGCCGTGCCGTTGACCACGCCGTCCACGAGCGTGTGGTCGACGTAGACCAGCGAGCGGGTCAGGTGGGTGCCGCCGGTGACGAAGACGGCGTGGTTGAAGTCGTCCTGGAGCAGGTCGCGGCGGGCGGCCCGGGTGAGCAGCGAGCCGCGCGGGGCGACCACCGGGACGGGCCGGCGCCCGTACTGGAGGTAGGCGAGGCCGACGCCGATCACCATGACGGCGACGGTGGCGGCGGTGACGGCCGCGGCGCTGATCGGCGGGTGGCCGTGCGCGTAGCCGGTGACCGGCTCCAGCCACTCGACGAAGCCGGCGAACTCGAAGACGGCGCCGCCGGCGACCGACCCGACGGCCAGCAGGACCATGGGGATCACCATGGACTTCGGCGACTCGTGCGGGTGCGGATCGTTGCCGTCCGCGTCCGGCTGCCAGCGCTTCTCGCCGAAGAAGGTCATCAGCATCACGCGCGTCATGTAGTACGCGGTGATGGCGGCGCCCAGCAGGGTGACCGCGCCGAGGATCCAGCCCTCGGTGCCGCCCTTGGCGAAGGCCGCCTCGATGATCTTGTCCTTGGAGAAGAAGCCGGACAGGCCCGGGAAGCCGATGATGGCGAGGTAGCCGAGGCCGAAGGTGACGAAGGTGACCGGCATGTACTTCCGCAGGCCGCCGTACTTGCGCATGTCGACCTCGTCGTTCATGCCGTGCATGACCGAACCGGCGCCGAGGAAGAGCCCGGCCTTGAAGAAGCCGTGCGTCACCAGGTGCATGATCGCGAAGACGTAGCCGATCGGGCCGAGGCCGGCCGCCAGGATCATGTAGCCGATCTGCGACATCGTCGACCCGGCGAGGGCCTTCTTGATGTCGTCCTTCGCGCAACCGACGATCGCACCGAAGAGCAGCGTGACCGCGCCGACGATGGTGACGACGAGCTGCGCGTCCGGCGCCGCGTTGAAGATGTCGGCGGAGCGGACGATCAGGTACACGCCAGCGGTGACCATGGTGGCCGCGTGGATGAGGGCCGAGACCGGGGTCGGGCCCTCCATCGCGTCCCCGAGCCAGGACTGCAGTGGCACCTGGGCCGACTTGCCGCAGGCCGCCAGGAGCAGCATCAGGCCGATCGCCGTCAGCTTGCCCTCGGAGGTCTCCCCCGCCGAGGCGAGCACGGGCCCGAAGGCGAAGGTGCCGAAGGTGGTGAACATCAGCATGATCGCGATCGACAGGCCCATGTCGCCGACCCGGTTGACCAGGAACGCCTTCTTCGCGGCGGTCGCCGCGCTGGGCTTGTGCTGCCAGAAGCCGATCAGGAGGTACGAGGCGAGGCCGACGCCCTCCCAGCCGAAGTACAGCAGCAGGTAGTTGTCGGCGAGGACCAGCAGCAGCATCGCCGCGACGAACAGGTTCAGATAGCCGAAGAAGCGGCGGCGCCGCTCGTCGTGCTCCATGTACCCGATCGAGTAGACGTGGATGAGCGTGCCCACGCCGGTGATCAGCAGCACGAAGGTCATCGACAGCTGGTCGAGCTGGAAGGCGATGTCCGCCTGGAAGCCCTCCACGGGGATCCAGGAGAACAGGTGCTGGTGCATCGTCCGGTCCTCGGCGCCCTTGCCGAGCATGTCGGCGAAGAGGGCGAGACCGATGACGAAGGAGACGGCCGCGAGGAGCGTGCCGAGCCAGTGCCCGGTCTTGTCGAGCCGGCGGCCGCCGCACAGCAGGACGGCCGCTCCGAGCAGGGGCGCCGCGATGAGCAGCGCAATCAGGTTGTCCACGGTTCAGCCCCTCACAGCTTCATCAGGCTGGCGTCGTCGACCGAGGCCGAGTGGCGGGATCGGAAGACGGACACGATGATCGCGAGCCCGACGACGACCTCCGCGGCGGCCACGACCATCGTGAAGAAGGCGATGATCTGGCCGTCGAGGTTGCCGTGCATCCGGGAGAAGGCGACGAACGCGAGGTTGCAGGCGTTGAGCATCAGCTCCACGCACATGAAGACCACGATCGCGTTCCGCCGGATCAGCACCCCGACCGCACCGATGGTGAACAACAGGGCGGCGAGATAAAGGTAGTTGACGGGATTCACCGGCCGGCCTCCTCTTCTTCCCGGTCGCGTCCGAGCCGCTCCGAGGAGCGCTGCTCCAGGGCCTTGAGATCGGCGAGCGCCTCCGTCGACACGTCCCGTACCTGGCCCCGCTTGCGCAGGGTGGAGATGACGGTGAGCTCGGACGGGGTGCCGTCGGGCAGCAGGCCCGCGACGTCCACCGCGTTGTGCCGGGCGTAGACGCCGGGGGCGGGCAGCGGCGGGAGGTGCTTGCCCTCGCGCACCCGCTGCTCGGCCAGCTCGCGCTGGGTCCGGGCCCGCTCGGTGCGCTCCCGGTGGGTGAGGAGCATCGCGCCGACGGAGGCGGTGATCAGCAGGGCGCCGGTGATCTCGAAGGCGAAGACGTACTTGGTGAAGATGAGGGCCGCCAGACCCTCCACGTTCCCCCCGTGGGCGGCGTTCGCCGCGCCGAGGCCGGTGAACTCGGTCAGGGCCGCGTTCCCGATCCCGGCGAAGAGCAGGACGCCGAAGCCGAGGCCGCAGGCGGCGGCCCACCAGCGCTGGCCCTTGATGGTCTCCTTCAGCGAGTCCGCGGCCGTGACGCCGACCAGCATGACGACGAAGAGGAAGAGCATCATGATCGCGCCGGTGTAGACGACGATCTGCACGATGCCGAGGAAGTACGCGCCGTTGGCCAGGTAGAAGACCGCGAGGACGATCATCGTGCCGGCCAGGCAGAGGGCCGAGTGCACGGCCTTCTTCATGAGGACGGTGCACAGCGCGCCGATGACGGCGACGGTGCCGAGCACCCAGAACTGGAACGCCTCACCGGAGGAGGTCGTGTAGGAGGCCAGCGCGCTCATGCGTCCGCCCCCTCCGGCTCGGGCTTCTCTCCCTTGGACACGGCGACCTGGCGCTCGGTACCGGGCGCGGCCTCGGTGACGAGGCCCCGGTAGTAGTCCTGCTCGGTCATGCCGGGGAAGATCGCGTGCGGGGTGTCGACCATGCGGTCGTCGAGGCCCGCGAGGAGCTGCTCCTTGGTGTAGATCAGGTTCTCGCGGGAGGAGTCGGCCAGTTCGAACTCGTTGGTCATCGTCAGCGCGCGGGTGGGGCACGCCTCGATGCACAGCCCGCAGAGGATGCAGCGGGCGTAGTTGATCTGGTAGACGCGGCCGTACCGCTCGCCCGGCGAGTAGCGCTCCTCGTCGGTGTTGTCCGCGCCCTCCACGTAGATGGCGTCCGCGGGGCAGGCCCAGGCGCACAGTTCGCAGCCGACGCACTTCTCCAGGCCGTCCGGGTGGCGGTTGAGCTGGTGCCGGCCGTGGAAGCGGGGTGCCGTCGTCTTCTGCTGTTCCGGGTACTGCTCGGTCAGCCGCTTCTTGAACATGGCCTTGAAGGTCACGCCGAAGCCGGCCACCGGATTCTGGAAGTCAGACACGATCCGTCCCCCTTTCGTCACTCTCGGTAGCAGTATCGGGGCCACCACTGACAACGAGGTCCCGCTGGTGTCGGGGCCTGCGCCGGGGCACGGGCGGCAGGGTCTGTCCGGGCTTGGGCGGTACGGGGAAGCCGCCGGCCATCGGGTCGAAGGGCTGCTCGGCGGCGGGCCCGGCGGCCGTGGCCTTCTCCTTCTTGTCGCGGAACAGGTCGGCGACGAAGGAGAGCAGCAGCACCACGAGGACGGCACCGGCCACGTACAGCACGATGTTGGTGAAGGCGATGTTCTCGTTGCGCAGCGCCCGGACGGTGGCGACCAGCATCAACCAGACCACGGAGACCGGGATGAGCACCTTCCAGCCGAGCTTCATCAGCTGGTCGTAGCGGACGCGGGGCAGGGTGCCGCGGAGCCAGATGAAGAAGAAGAGCAGCAGCTGCACCTTGAGGACGAACCACAGCATCGGCCACCAGCCGTGGTTGGCGCCCTCCCAGAAGGTGGAGACCGGGTACGGGGCCCGCCAGCCGCCCAGGAAGAGGGTCACCGACACGGCGGAGACCGTCACCATGTTCACGTACTCGGCGAGCATGAACATCGCGAACTTGATGGACGAGTATTCGGTGTTGAAGCCGCCGACGAGGTCGCCCTCGGACTCCGGCATGTCGAAGGGGGCGCGGTTCGTCTCGCCGACCATCGTCACGATGTAGATGAGGAACGACACCGGCAGCAGGACGATGAACCAGCGGTCCTGCTGGGCCTCGACGATCGCCGAGGTGGACATCGACCCCGAGTAGAGGAAGACGGAGGCGAAGGCCGCGCCCATGGCGATCTCGTACGAGATCATCTGCGCGCAGGAGCGGAGGCCGCCGAGGAGCGGGTACGTGGAGCCGGACGACCAGCCGGCGAGCACGATGCCGTAGATGCCGACGGAGGCGACCGCGAGGATGTACAGCATCGCGATCGGCAGGTCGGTGAGCTGCATCGTGGTGCGCTGGCCGAAGATCGACACCTCGTTGCCGGCCGGCCCGAAGGGGATCACGGCGATCGCCATGAAGGCGGGGACGGCGGCGACGATCGGGGCCAGGACGTAGACGACCTTGTCGGCCCGCTTGACGATCACGTCCTCCTTCAGCATCAGCTTGATGCCGTCCGCGAGGGACTGGAGGAGGCCCCAGGGGCCGTGCCGGTTGGGGCCGATGCGCAGCTGCATCCAGGCGACGACCTTGCGCTCCCACACGATGGAGAAGAGCACGGTCACCATCAGGAACGCGAAGCAGAAGACGGCCTTGATCGCGACGAGCCACCAGGGGTCCGTCCCGAACAGGGAGAGGTCCTCGGCTGCGAGGAGGGTGTTCACGCCTGCACCTCCGGCGAAGTCGACGGGGTGGCCGGGCCGATGCGGACCAGGTCGCCGGGGCGGGCGCCGGTGCCGGCGAGGACGCCGTGGCCGGCCGAGTTCAGCGGGAGCCAGACGACCCGGTCGGGCATCTCGGTGACCTGGAGGGGGAAGGCGACCGTGCCCGCGGGGCCGGTGACTTCGAGGAGGTCGCCGTCCTTGACGCCGGTGTCGGCCGCGGTATCGGCGGAGAGCCGGGCGACGGCCGCGTGGCGGGTGCCGGCGAGGGCGGTGTCGCCCTCCTGGAGCCTGCCGAGGTCGAGCAGCAGCCGGTGGCCGGCGAGGACGGCCTCGCCGTCGCCGGGCCGGGGCGCCGGGACCGCGTGGGCGCTGGGCTCGGAGGCCCGCTCCTCGGTCCAGCGGCCGAGCCGGTCCAGTTCGCGCCGGGCCGCCTTCAGGTCGGGCAGGGCGAGGTGGGCGTCCATGGCGTCGGCGAGCATGTGGAGCACGCGCGCGTCGGTCGGGGCGAGCGGCCTCGTCATCTGCTCGGGCTTGAGCGCGGCCTCGAACATCCGGACGCGGCCCTCCCAGTTGAGGAAGGTGCCGGGCTTCTCGGCGACGGCGGCGACCGGCAGGACGACGTCGGCGCGCTCGGTGACCGCGCCGGGGCGCAGTTCGAGGGAGACGACGAAGGCCGCGTCGAGGGCCTCACGCGCGCGTGCCGGGTCGGGCAGGTCGTCGACGTCGACGCCGCCGACGAGCAGTCCGGCGAGTTCGCCGGCGGCGGCGGCCTCCAGGATCTGGCCGGTGTCGCGGCCGTAGCCGTGCGGGAGTTCGCGGACGCCCCAGGCGGCGGCGACCTCCTCGCGCGCGCGGGGGTCGGTCGCGGGCCGGCCGCCGGGCAGCAGGCTCGGCAGCGCGCCGGCCTCGATCGCGCCGCGCTCGCCGGCCCGCCGCGGGATCCAGACGAGCTTCGCGCCGGTGGCGGCGGAGGCCCGCAGGGCGGCGGTGAGCGCGCCGGGCACTCCGGCGAGCCGTTCGCCGACGGCGATGACGGCGCCGTCCTGGCGCAGCGCCTCGGAGGCGGCCCAGCCGGTGGAGTCGAGCCCGACCCGGGAGGTCAGGGCGTCGAGCCACTCGGTCTCGGTGCCGGGGGCGGCGGGCAGCAGGGTGCCGCCGGTCTTCTCCAGGCCGCGGGTGGCGTGGGTGGCGACGGCGTACGTCTTCTGCCCGTGCTTGCGCCACGCCTTGCGGAGCCGCAGGAAGACGCCGGGGGCCTCCTCCTCGGACTCCAGGCCGACGAGCAGCACCATCGGGGCGGCTTCGAGCGAGGTGTACGTGACACCCGACCCGTCCAGGTCCCGGCCCCGTCCGGCGACGTACGCGGCCAGGAAGTCGGCCTCCTCGCCGGAGTGGACCCGGGCCCGGAAGTCGACGTCGTTGGTGTCGAGGGCGACCCTGGCGAACTTGGCGTACGCGTAGGCGTCCTCGACGGTGAGCCTGCCGCCGGCGAGGACGCCGGTGCGGCCGCGGACGAGCCCGCGGGCGGCGGCTTCCAGGGCCTCCGGCCAGGAGGCCGGTTCGAGGACGCCGTGCGCGTTCCGTACGAGGGGGGTCGTCAGCCGGTCGCGCTGCTGCGCGTACCGGAAGCCGAACCGGCCCTTGTCGCAGATCCACTCCTCGTTGACCTCGGGGTCGTCCTGCGCGAGCCGGCGCATGACCTTGCCGCGCCGGTGGTCGGTGCGGGTGGCGCAGCCGCCGGCGCAGTGCTCGCACACCGAGGGCGAGGAGACCAGGTCGAAGGGGCGGGAGCGGAAGCGGTACGCCGCCGAGGTGAGCGCGCCGACCGGGCAGATCTGGATGGTGTTGCCGGAGAAGTACGACTCGAAGGGGTCGCCCTCGCCGGTGCCGACCTGCTGGAGCGCGCCGCGCTCGATCAGCTCGATCATCGGGTCGCCGGCGATCTGGTTGGAGAAGCGGGTGCAGCGGGCGCAGAGCACGCACCGCTCGCGGTCGAGCAGCACCTGGGTGGAGATCGGGACCGGCTTCTCGTAGGTCCGCTTGACGCCCTCGAAGCGGGAGTCGGCCTGTCCGTGGGACATGGCCTGGTTCTGCAGGGGGCATTCGCCGCCCTTGTCGCAGACCGGGCAGTCCAGCGGGTGGTTGATGAGCAGCAGCTCCATCACGCCGTGCTGGGCCTTCTCGGCGACCGGCGAGGTCAGCTGCGACTTGACGACCATGCCGTCGGTGCAGGTGATGGTGCAGGAGGCCATCGGCTTGCGCTGGCCCTCGACCTCGACGATGCACTGGCGGCAGGCGCCGGCGGGGTCGAGGAGGGGGTGGTCGCAGAAGCGGGGGATCTCGATGCCGAGCTGTTCGGCGGCGCGGATGACCAGGGTCCCCTTGGGGACGGAGATCTCGGCGCCGTCGATGGTCAGCGTGACGAGGTCCTCGGGGGGAACGGCGGGGCTGCCGCCGCCCGCGGCGTTGGACGTGGTGACGGTCATGCGGTCACCTCCTTGTGATTGTCCGCCCAGGCGGTCGACTTGGCCGGGTCGAAGGGGCAGCCCTTGCCCGTGATGTGCTGCTCGTACTCCTCGCGGAAGTACTTCAGCGAGGAGAAGATCGGCGAGGCGGCGCCGTCGCCGAGGGCGCAGAACGACTTGCCGTTGATGTTGTCGGCGATGTCGTTCAGCTTGTCGAGGTCGGACATCACGCCCCGGCCGGCCTCGATGTCGCGCAGGAGCTGGACGAGCCAGTAGGTGCCCTCGCGGCAGGGGGTGCACTTGCCGCAGGACTCGTGGGCGTAGAACTCGGTCCAGCGGGTGACGGCCCGGACGACGCAGGTGGTCTCGTCGAAGCACTGCAGGGCCTTGGTGCCGAGCATGGAGCCGGCGGCGCCGACGCCCTCGTAGTCGAGGGGCACGTCGAGGTGTTCCTCGGTGAACATGGGGGTGGAGGAGCCGCCGGGGGTCCAGAACTTGAGCCGGTGTCCGGCGCGCATGCCGCCGCTCATGTCGAGGAGCTGGCGCAGGGTGATGCCGAGGGGGGCCTCGTACTGTCCGGGCGAGGTGACGTGCCCGGACAGCGAGTAGAGCGTGAAGCCCGGGGACTTCTCGCTGCCCATCGAGGTGAACCATTCCTTGCCGCGGTGGAGGATCGCGGGAACGGAGGCGATGGACTCGACGTTGTTCACGACGGTGGGGCAGGCGTAGAGGCCGGCGACCGCGGGGAAGGGGGGCCGGAGCCGGGGCTGGCCGCGGCGGCCTTCGAGGGAGTCGAGGAGGGCGGTCTCCTCGCCGCAGATGTACGCGCCGGCGCCGGCGTGCACGGTGAGTTCGACGTCGAGTCCGCTGCCGAGGACGTTCGTGCCGAGGTACCCGGCCCGGTACGCCTCGCGGACCGCCTCGTGGAGGCGGCGCAGGACGGGGACGACCTCGCCGCGCAGGTAGATGAAGGCGTGGCTGGAGCGGATCGCGTAGCAGGCGATCACGATGCCCTCGATGAGGGAGTGCGGGTTGGCGAAGAGGAGGGGGATGTCCTTGCAGGTGCCGGGCTCGGACTCGTCGGCGTTGACGACGAGGTAGTGCGGCTTGCCGTCGCCCTGCGGGATGAACTGCCACTTCATGCCGGTGGGGAAGCCGGCGCCGCCGCGGCCGCGGAGCCCGGAGTCCTTCACGTAGGCGATGAGGTCGTCGGGGCTCATGGCGAGCGCCCGCCTGAGGCCCTGGTAGCCCTCGTGGCGTTCGTACGTCTCCAGGGTCCAGGAGTCGGGCTGGTCCCAGAAGGCGGAGAGCACCGGGGAGAGGAGCTTCTCGGGGCTGCTGGAGTTGATCTCGGCGGCCAATGTCATCACTCTCCCTCCTGACCGGCTGCTTCGCCGCGCGGGTGGACGATCCGGGTGTGCTGCGGGGTCTCGCCCTTGGCCAGGCGGAGGCCGACGAGGGAGGCGGGGCCGGCGCCGCCGGTGGCCGCGACGGCGCCGGGGCGCTCGTCGGGGAAGCCGGCGAGGATGCGGGCGGTCTCCTTGAAGGTGCAGAGGGGGGCGCCGCGGGTGGGTTCGACGGTGCGGCCGGCGCGGAGGTCGTCGACCATCTTCTTGGCCGACTCGGGGGTCTGGTTGTCGAAGAACTCCCAGTTGACCATCACCACGGGGGCGTAGTCGCAGGCCGCGTTGCACTCGATGTGTTCGAGGGTGATCTTGCCGTCGTCGGTCGTCTCGTCGTTGCCGACGCCGAGGTGGGCCTTGAGTTCCTCGAAGATGGCGTCGCCGCCCATGACCGCGCAGAGGGTGTTGGTGCAGACGCCGACCTGGTAGTCGCCGGACGGCTTGCGGCGGTACATCGTGTAGAAGGTGGCGACGGCGGTGACCTCGGCGGTGGTCAGGCCGAGCATGTCGGCGCAGAAGGCCATGCCGGTGCGGGTGACGTGGCCCTCCTCCGCCTGCACGAGGTGCAGCATCGGGAGGAGCGCGGAGCGGGAGCCGGGGTAGCGGTCGATGATCGCCTTCGCGTCCTCCTCCAGCCGGGCCCGGACCTCGTCCGGGTAGGCGGGGGCGGGAAGCTGGGGCATCCCGAGGCTGACGTTCTCCGTCATCGGTCGACGCCTCCCATCACGGGGTCGATGGAGGCGACGGCGACGATGACGTCGGCGACCTGGCCGCCCTCGCACATCGCGGCCATGGCCTGGAGGTTGGTGAAGGACGGGTCGCGGAAGTGGACCCGGAAGGGGCGGGTGCCGCCGTCGGAGACCACGTGCACGCCGAGCTCGCCCTTGGGGGACTCGACGGCCGCGTACGCCTGGCCGGCCGGGACCCGGAAGCCCTCGGTGACCAGCTTGAAGTGGTGGATCAGGGCCTCCATGGAGGTGCCCATGATCTTCTTGATGTGGTCGAGGGAGTTGCCGAGGCCGTCGGGGCCGAGGGCGAGCTGGGCGGGCCAGGCGATCTTCTTGTCGCCGACCATGACCGGGCCCGGCTCCAGGCGGTCGAGGCACTGCTCGACGATCCGCAGCGACTGGCGCATCTCCTCCAGGCGGACGAGGAAGCGGCCGTAGGCGTCGCAGCTGTCGGCGGTGGGGACCTCGAAGTCGTAGTCCTCGTAGCCGCAGTACGGGTCGGTCTTCCGCAGGTCGTGCGGGAGGCCCGCCGACCGGAGGATCGGTCCGGTGGCGCCGAGGGCCAGGCAGCCGG
This sequence comes from Streptomyces sp. NPDC058955, assembly GCF_042741435.1. Classification (NCBI taxonomy): domain Bacteria; kingdom Bacillati; phylum Actinomycetota; class Actinomycetes; order Kitasatosporales; family Streptomycetaceae; genus Streptomyces; species Streptomyces sp. NPDC058955. The sequence goes on from NZ_JBHYKM010000008.1 coordinate 104,712, forward strand.
TGAGGTCGAGGTAGCCGACGTCCTGCATGCGGGCCTTGAAGATGGGGTTGCCGGTGGCGAGCTTGTCGTACTCCGGCAGGTTCTTCTTCATGGTCTTCACGAACTCGCGCACGGCGTCGACGCCGCCGGGCGGGAGGTCCTGGGCGAGGCCGCCGGGCCGGATGTAGGCGTGGTTCATGCGCAGGCCGGTGATCAGCTCGTACAGGTCCAGGATCATCTCGCGGTCCCGGAAGCCGTAGATCATGATCGTGGTGGCGCCGAGCTCCATGCCGCCGGTGGCGATGCACACCAGGTGCGAGGAGAGCCGGTTCAGCTCCATGAGCAGGACCCTGATGACGCTCGCCCGGTCCGGGATGTCGTCGGTGATGCCGAGCAGCTTCTCCACGCCGAGGCAGTACGCCGTCTCGTTGTAGAACGAGGTGAGGTAGTCCATGCGCGTGACGAAGGTGGTGCCCTGCGTCCAGGTCCGGTACTCGAGGTTCTTCTCGATGCCGGTGTGGAGGTAGCCGATGCCGCAGCGGGCCTCGGTGACGGTCTCGCCGTCGATCTCCAGGATGAGCCGGAGCACGCCGTGGGTGGAGGGGTGCTGGGGGCCCATGTTGACGACGATCCGCTCGTCGTCGGCCTTCGCCGCGGACTGGACGACCTCGTCCCAGTCGCCGCCGGTGACCGTGTAGACCGCCCCTTCGGTGGTGTCGCGGGGGGTGGATGCGGTGCTGTTCACGAGTACGACCTCCGCTGGTCCGGAGCCGGGATCTGGGCGCCCTTGTACTCGACGGCGATGCCGCCGAGCGGATAGTCCTTGCGCTGCGGGTGGCCCTGCCAGTCGTCCGGCATCATGATCCGGGTGAGGGCCTGGTGGCCTTCGAAGACGATTCCGAAGAAGTCGTAGGTCTCGCGCTCGTGCCAGTCGTTCGTCGGGTAGACGGCGGTCAGCGACGGGATCCGCGGGTCCTCGTCGGGGGCCGAGACCTCCAGCCGGATCAGCCGTCCGTGGGTGAGCGACCGCAGGTGGTAGACGGCGTGCAGCTCGCGGCCCACTTCTTGAGATGTCACAGTGCCCGGGTAGTGGACGCCGGAGACGCCGGTGCACAGCTCGAAGCGGAGCGCCGGGTCGTCGCGCAGGGTGCGGGCCACGCGGACGAGGTGCTCGCGCGCGATGTGGAAAGTGATCTCGCCACGGTCGACAACGGTCTTCTCAATGGCGTTCTCCGGGAGCAGCCCTTGCTCCTCCAGAGCACCTTCGAGTTCATCCGCGACCTCGTCGAACCACCCTCCATAGGGGCGGGTGGCCGGTCCGGGCATCCGGATGGAGCGGACGAGGCCGCCGTAGCCGGAGGTGTCGCCGCCGTTGTTCGCGCCGAACATGCCGCGCTGGAGCCGTACCTCCTCCCCGTGCTCACCGCGCTGGCCGGGCAGGTTCTGCGCGGACAGCTCCTTCTCGGGGTTCGGGGTTTCGTCGCTCAACGGAGCAGACCCTTCATCTCGATGGTCGGCAGCGCCTTGAGCGCCGCCTCCTCCGCCTCGCGGGCCGCCTCCTCGGCGTTCACGCCGAGCTTGGACGTCTGGATCTTCTGGTGGAGCTTGAGGATCGCGTCCATCAGCATCTCGGGGCGCGGCGGGCAGCCGGGCAGGTAGATGTCGACCGGCACGATGTGGTCGACGCCCTGCACGATCGCGTAGTTGTTGAACATGCCGCCCGAGGAGGCGCAGACGCCCATGGAGATGACCCACTTGGGGTTGGGCATCTGGTCGTAGACCTGCCGCAGCACGGGCGCCATCTTCTGGCTGACCCGGCCGGCGACGATCATCAGGTCGGCCTGGCGCGGGGAGCCGCGGAAGACCTCCATGCCGAAGCGGGCGAGGTCGTAGCGGCCGGCGCCGGTCGTCATCATCTCGATGGCGCAGCAGGCGAGGCCGAAGGTCGCGGGGAAGACGGACGCCTTCCGGACCCAGCCCGCGGCCTGCTCGACGGTGGTCAGCAGGAAACCGCTGGGCAGCTTCTCTTCGAGTCCCATGGGTGCTCCTCAGCCCCTCAGTCCCATTCCAGGCCGCCGCGCCGCCACACGTAGGCGTAGGCGACGAAGACGGTGAGCACGAAGAGCAGCATCTCCACGAGCCCGAAAAGCCCCAGGGCGTCGAAGGTGACGGCCCAGGGGTAGAGGAAGACGATCTCGATGTCGAAGACGATGAAGAGCATCGCCGTCAGGTAGTACTTGATGGGGAAGCGGCCTCCCCCGGCGGGAGTGGGCGTCGGTTCGATGCCGCACTCGTACGCCTCAAGTTTTGCCCTGTTGTACCGCTTTGGCCCGATTAGCGTGGCCATGACCACGGAGAAGATCGCAAACCCCGCACCCAGGGCACCGAGCACGAGGATGGGCGCGTACGCATTCACGCTCCTCGCTCCTTCCAGTCGTCCTTGACCGTTGGACCGCACTGTCGACTCGCGGAGCCCCGCGGCGACCTCCGGGAAGATCGCCCACATGTGAGGCAGTTCACAAGCCCGACGTCCGCGTATCTTAAGCCCGCCCCTCTGTGATCTGCGACACGGGGGTCACCAACGGATTTGTGATCTCCACCACCTGACGAAGGATCATGAAGTCGGATGAGCGGTGATCTTGTCGCGTGAAGCGCCCAGGTGATCACCAGGTGTGACATTCGGACCGGAAATCGCTGGTCGGAACGGGTGGCGCTCTATCAAGAGATGGCGCGTGCAAGCAAATTGGCAGTGGACGCGTCTGGGTGATATAGGCATCGGCGTCGCTCGTCCGAGGGGGCGACGGGACCGAAGTGGACGCCTCGACTCCGTGTGCGCGCGTTCACGAGACGGAGATGTGACCTGCGTCACGTCGCCGGAGCCCGAAAAGAACGGGGCTTGGCCATCGGCTTCAAGAGGTGGTAAGCGAAGGGCAATTCGGGCATCTCATCGAAAACCCGTGATCAAGGGCGGAATGAGCCGCGCCCGTTTTGCCCGTTACGGCGTCAATAAGGGCGCCAAGGAAGCGGATTAGACGGTTCCGGTCGTAACTGTGGCGCAACCCACGTTTCTTGAAGGGAACCGTGAAGCCCTGATAGCGGTTGTACCCATGTCCCACACCGCTCACATACCCAGCCACCGGAAGCCCCGCCGCAGCGCCTCGAAGCTCGCGCTCCGCGCCGGAGTTGCCGGTGGCGTCCTCAGCACCATCGCGGTGGCCGGTGCTGCCGGCCCGGCGAGTGCCGAGCCGGTGACCGAGACCATCGAGATGCCCACGCTGGGATCGCTCGGCACTGACCTCTCCAGCGCCGTGGCCGCCTCCGCCGAGGCGTCCGAGCAGGAGGCCCTCGACCAGAGCCTGGAGGCCCAGGAGGCCGCCGCCCTGCAGAAGGCCGCCAAGGAGGCCAAGAAGGCCAAGGCCGAGGCCGACCGCAAGGCCGAGGCCGAGCGCGCCGAGAAGGCCCGCCAGGAGGCCGAGGCGAAGGCCGAGCGCGAGCGCGCCGAGGCCGAGGCCCGCGCCGAGGCGCAGGCCCGCGCCTCCCGCGACGCCGCCCGCACCCAGCTGACCGCCACCTCGGCGTCCGACTCGTCGTCCTCCTCGTCCTCGGACTCGGGTTCGTCGGACGACGGCGGCTCGTCCGCCTCCTCCTCGGAGTCGACGACCCAGGCCGCCTCCGGCACCGCCGCCGCCATCGTCGCCTTCGCGCGCGCCCAGATCGGCGACGCGTACGTCACCGGCGGCACCGGCCCCAACTCGTGGGACTGCTCCGGCCTCGTCCAGGCCGCCTACGCCGCCGCCGGCATCGACCTGCCGCGCATCTCGTACCAGCAGTCCTCCATGGGCACCTCCGTCTCCCTGAGCAACCTCCAGCCGGGCGACGTCCTCTACTGGGGCAGCCGCAGCGGCTCGTACCACGTCGCCATCTACGTCGGCGGCGGCAAGTACGTCGGCGCGCAGAACTCCTCCACCGGCGTCGTCGAGCGCTCCCTGGACTGGGACCCGCCGTCGGGCGCCGTGCGCATCCTCTGATCGTCCGCGATCAGAGCCGTACACACGAAGGGCCGTCACTCCTCGGGGGAGCGACGGCCCTTCGGGGTGTCCGGGGTGCGTCAGGCCTTCGGGGCGACCTTCGAGAGGCCGTTGATGATGCGGTCCATCGCGTCGCCGCCGGTCGGGTCGGTGAGGTTCGCCAGCATCTTGAGGGTGAACTTCATCAGGACGGGGTGGGTCAGACCGCGCTGGGTCGCGATCTTCATGACCTTCGGGTTGCCGATCAGCTTCACGAAGGCGCGGCCCAGCGTGTAGTAGCCGCCGTAGGTGTCCTTCAGGATGCGGGGGTAGCTCCGCAGGGCCAGTTCGCGCTGGGCGGGGGTGGCGCGGGCGTGGGCCTGGACGATGACGTCGGCGGCGATCTGGCCGGACTCCATCGCGTAGGCGATGCCCTCGCCGTTGAACGGGTTGACCAGGCCGCCCGCGTCGCCGACGAGCAGCAGGCCCTTCGTGTAGTGCGGCTGGCGGTTGAACGCCATCGGGAGGGCCGCGCCGCGGATCGGGGTCGTCATGTTGTCGGGGGTGAAGCCCCAGTCCTCCGGCATCGAGGCGCACCACGCCTTCAGGACCTCGCGCCAGTCCAGCTCGCGGAAGGCGGAGGAGGAGTTGAGGATGCCGAGGCCGACGTTGGAGGTGCCGTCGCCCATGCCGAAGATCCAGCCGTAGCCGGGGAGGAGACGGTCCTCGGCGCCGCGCTTGTCCCACAGCTCCAGCCACGACTCCAGGTAGTCGTCGTCGTGCCGCGGGGTGGTGAAGTACGTCCGGACGGCGACGCCCATCGGGCGGTCCTCGCGGCGGTGCAGGCCCATCGCGAGGGAGAGGCGGGTCGAGTTGCCGTCGGCGGCGACGACCAGCGGGGCGTGGAAGGTGACCTCGGTCTTCTCCTCGCCGAGCTTGGCGTGCACGCCGGTGATGCGGCCGGTGCGGTCGTCGATGATCGGCGCGCCGACGTTGCAGCGCTCGTACAGGCGGGCGCCGGCCTTCTGCGCCTGCCGCGCCAGCATCTCGTCGAAGTCGTCGCGCTTGCGGACGAGTCCGTAGTCCGGGTACGAGGCGAGGTCCGGCCAGTCCAGCTGGAGCCGGACGCCGCCGCCGATGATCCGCAGGCCCTTGTTGCGCAGCCAGCCGGCCTCTTCGGAGATGTCGATGCCCATGGAGACGAGCTGCTTCGTGGCGCGCGGGGTGAGGCCGTCGCCGCAGACCTTCTCGCGCGGGAACGCCGTCTTCTCCAGGAGCAGCACGTCGAGACCGGCCTTGGCCAGGTAGTACGCGGTGGTGGAGCCGGCCGGGCCCGCCCCGACGACGATCACATCTGCGCTGTGCTCGGAGAGGGGCTTCTCGGTCACGGCGAATCTCCCGAAAGGTCGGCGAAGAGGGTCGTAGCGAAGTCTAGGCCGGGGGGTGCGGGGCGGACCGTTGCGGGGCGCGGGGGCGGGGGGTCGAGCCTCCCGCCCGGCACGGCGCCCACCCTGCACGCCTGGCTTACGCGCCAGGCCCGGGCTTCCGGGCGGGGCCCGGTCGCTGCACCTCCGTGTGGGCAGGCGTTCCGCAGGGCGGAACGGGTGGGCACACGGAACGGCGCCCGTCTGCCGGGCCTAGGCTTCTGCGCCTGAACCCGCACCCGCTGTACGGCTCCGTACCGGTGCGGGTCCAGGCCCATGAGCGGAGGCACCC